>DASPXY010001348.1:0-4475 GCA_035637055.1 Gemmataceae bacterium
CCGGCGAATCCGGGGTCGCGTCGTTCAACGGCGAGTTCAACGGCACGCTGAACGCTCACAGCTCGCTCGTGATGAACACCTTTGTAGGGCCGATTAGCAAGATGTTCGCCCTGGGCCAGAACCTGTACAACGTGGCGCTCACCGCCTTCGTGCCGCCGGGGCCGCCCGGCTCGAACCTGAACGGCGCCATCAGTGCCCTCGTCAGTGTGCAGCCGAATTCGGTGCCCGAGCCGTCCGCCCTCATGTTGGGCGCTCTTGGCCTCGCCGGTGCCGGCCTGCTGTGCTGGCGCCGGCGGAAGGCCGCCTGCGCCGTATAAGGCGATCCGATTTCGCTCCCCTCTCCCCTTGCGGGAGAGGGGTTGGGGGTGAGGGGTACAAGCAGGGGAATGCTCTCTTGCTTTCCCCTCACCCCCAACCCCTCTCCCGCAAGGGGCGAGGGGAGCAAGAAGTGTTCTGCCTCGACGACCACCGCGAACGACTCGCCTCGTTCTCCCAACCGACCGCGCCCGGCGCCGCCCGCACGGCCGCCTGGCGACTTCCCAATCCGGTAACGGCCCGTTGCCCCGCCCGATGAGGAACCCACGACCCATGCGACGCTTGAACGTCAAACTCTTTCTGTACGTTGCCGGCAGCGTCATGCTGCTGTCCGGCGCCGTCTTCACCGTCCACCAGCTCCAGGCTGGCAACATCCGCGACGGCCTGCTCTGGCAGGCACGCCAGGCCGAAAAGGACGGCAAGTTGATCCCGGCCGCCCGCTACTACAACCGCTACCTCGATTTCGTCCCCGATGACCTCGACGCCCGCGCCCAACTCGGCCGCACACTCTCCGACCCGCGCGTTGCCAACACGCCGCGCGCCCGTAACCGTGCCCGGTTTGTGCTCGAACAGGTGCTCACGCGCGACCCCAACCGCCACGACGTTCGCCGCTGCCTCATCCGCCTGGCGCTCGACACGCGCGACCCGGAACTGGCCGACGAACACCTGAACTTCCTGGAAAAAACCCTGCCCGGCGATGGCGAGGTCGCTGGCTTGCGCGGGCAGTGGCAGGAGTTGAAGGGTAACGGTGACGCCGCCCTGAAACACTTGCGCGACGCCGTCGCCAAGGCCCCCGACATGGCGGAGAACCATGTGCGCCTCATCAACCTGCTGCGGCGCAAGGACGCGGGGCGACACGGCGACCTCTTCAAGGAGGCCCAGCAGTGCCTGGCCGCGGCCCTCGCCAGACTTCCCGACGACGCCGGCGTCCTGCTGGCCGCCGCCGAACTGGCCGGCGACAAGGGCGATCTGAAAGAGGCACGTTCTCGCCTGGAGCGCGTCTTGCAACTCAACTCCAAGGACGCCAAGGCGCACCTGGCGATGGCTCGCCTGGAGTTGCGCGCCAGCAAACGGGCCGACGCCATCGCCGGCCTGAAAAACGCCCTGCAGCTCGTCACCAAGGAAGATGGCTACGAGCTGAACTGGATGCTGGCGAACGTCCACATCGACGCCGACGAGCTGGATGCCGCCCGGGCGATCATCGCCCAGATGCAGGAGACCAACCCGTCGCCGGGCGCCGCTGACTACCTGCAAGGGCGCTGCCTGATGCAGCAGGGCCGCTGGTTCGAGGCGTCGCGCTTACTCGAACGGGTGCGTTCTGCCACCAAAGGCGTCCCCGCCCTCGCTGTTCAGGTCGATCTGCACCTGGGCGTCTGCTACGAGCGCCTCGAAGAACCCGCCCAGCAGCTCGCCGCCTGTCTGCGGGCCGCCGAGATGGATCCGATGAATGTTCAGGCACGCCAGGGCATCGCCGCCGCGCGCTGGGCGCTCGGCCAGGCCGATGCCGCTATCGCGGACTATCGCGAGGTCGTAAACCTCAATAAGCAGTTCCAGAACCCTGTGACCGGCCGCGTCGAGTTGGCCCGGTTGATGCTGCTGCGCGCCCTGCGCAGTGAGCAGCGCAACTGGCGCGGCGTGGCCGACGAGCTGGAGCTGGCGGCGAAGGAACAGCCCGACGCCATTGAGGTGCCGCTGCTGCGAGCGGAGATGTTCGCGGCCAAGAAGGACATGAAGAACGCGAAGGCGGTCTTGCTGCTGGCGCTCAACGATCGGCCGAAACAGATCGAGTTCTTGACCGCCCTCGCCAGTCTGGCTGAGCGTGAGGGCGACAAGGACAAGGCCCGCGAAGTTCTCGACGCGGCCGAGAAACAGGCAGGCGACTCGGCCGAGTTGCGATTGGCCCGCGCTCGCTACATTCCCCCCGAACCGAAGGAGAAGGCGACTGCCGCGCTGCGCCAACTCGAAGAGGGCTGGCAGTCGTTCCCGGCGGAGAAGCAGGGAGCGCTGCTGGGCGGCCTGGCAGAAATCCAGTACCGCGCCGGCCATCGAGAGGAAGCGGGGCGGCTGTGGCGGCAACTCGCCGACCTGCCGCGCAACGCGCGCGACCTCCGCCTGCGCATGCTGCTGTTCGACCTGGCCCTGAAGCAGGACGACGATGCGGGCATGCAGCGCACGCTGGACGACATCAAGAAGCTCGAAGAAGGCGAATCGGCCCTGTGGCTCTTCGGCGAGGCGTCGCGGCATCTATCCCTGGCTCACCGCGGCGACCGCAAGGCGCTGAACACGGCCCGCGCTCTGCTGGATCGCGTCGTGGCCTTGCGCGAAGCCTGGCCGGCGGTGCTGCTGGCGAAGGCCGAGTTGGAAGAGATGCAGGGCAACGTCGAACAGGCCATCACGCACTATCGGCGGGCGCTGGAGCGCGGCGTGCAGGCGCCGCGCGTCGTCCGCAACCTGGTGCAGTTGCTCTCCAGCCGGCAACGCTACGACGAGGCCGAGCAGGTCATGCACCGGCTGCAGCAGGCGGGGCAGACGAGTCCCGAACTGCAGCGCGTCCTCATCGACCTCGCCCAGCATCGCGGGGACTTCGCGCGCGTCGAGGCGATGGTGAACGAGACCGTGTCGAGCGATTCGACGAACTACCGCGATCATCTCTGGCGCGGTCAGAGGCTGGCCGCCAGGGGTCAGGCTTCCGCGGCCGCCGAGAAAGCGCTCCGCAAGGCGGTCGAACTGGCCGACACCGTCCCGGAGACCTGGGTGGCGCTGGTGCAATACCTGACGCGCACGGCTCAGACGCCAAAAGCCCTCGAAGAAATCGACAACGCCCGCGCCAAGCTCAAGGGCAGCAAGGGCAACCTGGCGCTCGCCCAGTGTTATGAGTCCGCTGGCCAGATCGACAAGGCCCGCGCGCAGTACGAGGCCGCCCAAAAGGAAGCCCCGACCGAGATGGCGGTGCGGCGCGCCTTCGTCGGCTTTTCCCTGCGCACCAGCGCCCCGCAGCAGGCCGAAGCTCAGTTAAGAGAGATTATCGCCCGCAAAATTCCTACTTCCGAGGTCGAGATGACCTGGGCACGTCGCGCCCTGGCCCTAACCGTGTCGAGCACCACCGACCCCAGGCGCTTTCGGGAAGCCCTTACCCTGGTCGGTCTGAGCCTGGACGCGAAGGGGAACGTGATCGAAGGGCCGGCGCCGCCGGAAGGCTGGCCGGCGGAAGAACTGATCCTCCGCGCACGCGTCCTGGCGACGCAGCCGCGGCAGGTCTTGCGGCTGCGGGCCGTGGCCTTGCTGGAGGACGTCTTCAAGCGCCAGTCGCTACCGCCCGACGAGCAGTTGTTGCTGGCGCAACTTTATGACGGCCTCGGCCCGGACGAGAAATGGTGGGGCAAGGCGCGCGAGCACATGCAGACCCTGACGACCACCCACAATCGCAACCCGCTCTACCTGAGCCTGTTCGCCCAGGGGCTCCTCCGGCACGGCGACCTCGCCGGGGCGGAGGGCGTCATCGGCCGGTTGGAGCGGCTCGAAAAGGAGCGCCAGCTGGCGGCCGGTGCGCTGGGCTCGGTGGAGTTGCGGGCACAAGCGCTGGAGCGGCGCGGCCGCAAGACCGACGCTCTGAACTTGCTGAAGCGCTACGCCGAGGCAACCGACGCGCCGCCGGAGCGGACTCTCCTTCGCGCCGGCCTGGAGGGGCGGATGGGACGCGTCAAGGACGCGCTGGACCTGTGCGAACAGGTGCGGGACAAGTGCGCCCCCGAGGCGATTGGCGGCGCCGGTGTCGCGCTACTTCGCGACGGCCGGCCCAAGCCCGGCAAGAACGAGCAAACCTGGCGCGAGCAGGCGAGCCGCGTCGAGAAATGGCTCGACGAGGCGCTCGGCAAGAACCCGGACGGCCTCGCCCTGCGGTTGCAGTTCGCCGACCTGATGGACATGCTCGGCAACACCAAGGCTGCCGCGGAGGCTTACGAGGAGGTGCGAAAGAAGGATCCGCGGAACCTCGTCGCGATGAACAACCTGTCGTGGCTATGGGCCCAGCAAAAGCGATGGGATGACGCTCTGAAACTCGTACAGCAAGCCATCGACGCCCACGGTCCGCGGCCGGAATTGCTCGACACGCGCGGCTACATCTACCTGGAGATGGGCAAGACGGCCGAAGCAGTCGCCGA
>DASPXY010001349.1:0-5718 GCA_035637055.1 Gemmataceae bacterium
CACCACCCACCATCCACCATCCACCAATGGGTTACACAATCCCGTAAGGAGGAATGATAATGAGTGCTGCTGAACAAGCCGCCGCCCAGGCCCCGGCGACGACTGCCGCCCCCGAAGACGCGGGGGCTGCCTGGCTCGACCAAGCCATCAAAACCACCCGCCCGCGCAACGAGCAGGAGGCCGCGCGCACCCGCGCCTACCTGCAAGAATACATCCGCCAGCTGGTGCAGCCCGGCCACGTGGTCGCCAAGGACACCGAGGCGAACATCAAAATGTGGATCAAGGAGATCGATAAAAAGCTCTCCTCGCAGCTCAACGAGATCATGCATCAGTCCGACTTCCAGAAACTGGAATCGACCTGGCGCGGCTTGCATTACCTCGTCCACCAGAGCGAAACCGGCGAATCGCTCAAAATCCGTGTGCTCAACGTCGGCAAACGCGAGTTGTTCAAGGATCTGGAGAAGGCTGCCGAGTTCGACCAGAGCGCCCTGTTCAAGAAGATTTACGAAGAGGAATACGGTCAGCTGGGCGGCGAACCCTATGGGATGCTCGTCGGGGACTACGAGTTCGACCGCAACGCGGAGGACATCGCCCTGCTGACCCATATTTCCAAGGTGGCCGCGGCGGCGCACGCCCCCTTTGTTTCCGCCTCCTCGCCCGGCATGTTCAACTTCGAGCGCTTTACGGAGTTGTCGGCGCCGCGCGACCTGGCGAAAATCTTCGGCGGCGTTGAATACACCGCCTGGAAGTCGTTCCGCGAATCGGAAGACTCGCGTTACGTCGCCTTGACCCTGCCGCACGTTCTGGCCCGCATGCCCTATGGCGAAAAGTTCAAGAAAGTCGATGAGTTCGATTTTGAGGAGTTTGTCGACGGCACCGACCACGACAAGTATCTGTGGATGAACGCCTCCTGGGCCTACGCCACGCGCATCACCGATGCCGTGGCCCAGTTCGGTTGGATGGCCCGCTCCCGCGGCGTCGAGGGCGGCGGCAAGGTGGAGGGACTGCCGGTCCATACGTTCCCGACCGACGACGGCGACCTGGCCATGAAGTGCCCGACTGAG
This sequence comes from Gemmataceae bacterium, assembly GCA_035637055.1. Classification (GTDB taxonomy): domain Bacteria; phylum Planctomycetota; class Planctomycetia; order Gemmatales; family Gemmataceae; genus DASPXY01. Next base: position 1,065 of record DASPXY010001349.1, read on the forward strand.
ATCGCCATCTCCGACCGCCGCGAGTTCGAGCTGTCCAACCTCGGCTTCCTGCCCCTGCTGCACTGCAAGGGCCGCGACTTCGCCGCTTTCCTTGGGGCGCAGTCGTGCCAGCAGCCCAAGAAGTACACGACCAACGAGGCGAACGCCAACGCGGAACTGTCGGCGAAGTTCAACTTCATCATGTGCGTGTCGCGCTTCGCGCACTACCTCAAGGTGATGGCACGCGACAAGATCGGCTCGTTCATGGAGCGCGACAAGTGCGAGCGCTGGCTGAACGACTGGATCATGAATTACGTCCACCCAGATCCCGCGAACGCCGGCGACGAAGCGCTGGCGCGCAAGCCGCTTGCCGCGGCCGAGGTCCGCGTGCAGAGTGTCCCGGGCAAGCCGGGCTGGTATGAGGCCGTCGCCTACCTGCGGCCGCACTTCCAGCTGGAGACCCTGACGACCTCCATGCGCCTGGTGGCGGAGATCCCGCAGCGGAAGGGCTAGGCTCGAAACCCCTCCCCCCACCCCCTCCCCGCAGCGGAGAGGGGGAGAAGAAGAGACACTGCTTTTCCTTGTGGTTCCGTAACCCGGCGAACTCGACGTGATCGAGCAGCGGAGAGGGGGAGAAGAAGAGACACTGCTTTTCTTCTCCCCCTCTCCGCTGCGGGGAGGGGGTGGGGGGAGGGGTCGCCGGCCAGCGACGAAAAACAGTGTCCGGTCGCCCCCGGAAAAGTGAATAACCTGGTGTAGAGGCAGCCGACGACAAACGCAAACCTAAAAAAATCGGGCGATGGTCGCCCGGTCAGGCTCCGCCGGCCGAGGGAAAAACAAGGCTGTCCCCCCGCTGTCCACAGCTTCCCTCACTCCTAACGGCCCTCAAGGACAGCCACTACTTACGGGAGATTGGTTCCATGGCAGTCGACATGTTCCTCAAGTTGGATGGCATCAAGGGCGAATCCAAGGACCACAAGCACAAGGACGAGATTCATATCGAATCCTTTAGCTGGGGGATGAATCAGACAGCCGCTGGCCATACGGGCGGCGGCCACGGGGCGGGCAAGGTCCACGTCCACGACATCTCCATCACGAAGTTCCTGGACAAGTCCTCGGCGTCGTTGATGCTGCACTGCTGCAACGGCAAGCACATCCCCAACGGGCTGATTACCGTCCGCAAGGCCGGCGAGAAGCCGGTCGAGTACCTCAAGATCACACTCAACGACGTCTTCATCGCCAGCGTCCAGGAAGCCGGCCACGGCGGCGACCTGCTCACGGAGAACGTGACGATCAACTTCGCCAAGTTCAAGGTCGAGTACCTCGAACAGGATGAGAAGGGCGCCAGCAAGCCGGGCGGCGAGATGGGCTGGGACATCAAGAAGAACGAAAAGGCCTAACCGGCCGAACCGGACTTCCAGACCGGGGCGCACGCGTGGCGCCCCGGTTTTGTGTTGTGTTCGCATCGTCTTCGCACCTATCCAGGCCCATCCGCTCCGTCCGTGCTCGGGGATGTCCGCAGTCGACGCGTCTTTCGGCGCCGACCGCCCGAGCGGTTCGCCGGTCCTGTTTCTCAAGAACCAATGGAGTACGTGTTCCAAAGGGACGGCCACCTGCGCGCAGGGATGCCAGCCTCGTTGTTGCGATCGGACGCGGGCGGCTGAAGGCTCACCCAACCCTGTCCGCCGTTCGCGCCTGTAGGACGCCTCCACCCAACGAAGGTCTTCTGTCATGGCAGAGACAATTACCGCGGCGGTCGGCACACCGCCGGCTCTCAACCACTTCTCGGATGTTGAAACGGTCCAATCCCTGCTCAACCAGGTGCCGGACACCGAGGGCGGCCCGTCGCCACTGCTGGACGTCGACGGCATGATTGGGCCGCTGACCATCGCTGCCATCCGCAGGTTTCAGCAGCGGCAGTTCGGCTGGAACGATGGCCGCGTCGATACCAACAAGGTTACCATCGCCCGGCTCAACGACTTCGACCTCGATCCCGCCCCAGGCAACCCGGTCAAGTTCCAGGAGTTTGAGCCCAACTTCGGCTTCGACCCGCCCAACCCGGTGCGCGGCTCGGCCCCCTGGCAGATGGTGCCCCTGGGCGGCTCCAAGATCGTGCTGGTGGTCGGCGGCGGCGGCGTGCGCCAGGTCACCAGCAACAACCTCGGGATCGCCCGCCCGCTGTTCCTCGGCGGCGCCGTGCAAATCTTCGGCGTGGCGCGTGGGACCGCGATCATCAAGCTCCGCGACGCCAACGGACGCGTGCTCGCGCGGCTGGACGTGTCGGTCAAGCGCAAGCGGACCATGCGCACCAGCTTTTTCTTCGTCCAGGACAACAACCGCCGTACGACCCGGACGGCGGCGGACGTGGATCCCGTGCTCCAGGGCATGAACGACATCTGGCTGCCCCAGGCGAACGTGGAGTTCGTCCGGAAGCTGGTCAAGGATCCCGAGCCTTACAACGATGACTTTGGCGCGGAAGTCCTCGATCCCTCGGCGCTGCCGGCGGCCAACCGGCCGCGCGACGAGTGGGCGGCCGTCGTGAGCCACCGCGACCGCGGGGCCGACTTCAACGTGTTCTTCGTCTGGGACGTGGAGCAGGATCTGGACACCACCACCGACGGCATCGAGGCGAGCACGGGGCCCCCGGAGAAGAGCTGCGTGGTGGACGAGGCCACGAACACCGCTATCGGCACCATCGTCGCCCACGAGGCGGGGCACGGCATGGGACTTCCGGACACGGGCAACCCGCCCGAACTGATGTTCCGCGCCCCCGCCCTGACCAAGATCCCCCGGGCCCACGTCGATCGCGTCAACCCGTAGGCGGTCGTGCTCCCCGGCCTGAGCGCCGGCTTATTTGCGAGGCAGTTCCCGGAAGGAGATCGACATGGCAGACGAACGAGAGCAAGGCGCCGGCAAGCAGGATCTGGCGGAACGGGTCCAGCGGGCCTTCCAGGCGGTGCGGGAGAAAGACCTGGGTCCGGTGTCCGGACTGCAAGCGCTGGGACTGGCGGTGGTACCGCTGCTGCCGCCCTACCTTGAGGACGCCAGCGAGGACGTGCGCCGCGAGGCGGTGTCGCTGCTGGCGGTGGCCGACGGCAAAGGGGCGCTGCCGCTCCTGGTCCGGGCGCTGGCCGACACCTCGCCGGACATCCGGGAGCGGGCGGCCCTGGCCCTGTACGAGCGCTACGAGCCGGCGCAGCTGGCGGCCCACGCCGGCGCCTGCAAGGCCCTGGCCGCGCTGGCGGCTGGCGACAACCCCTCGGCCGCCGCCCTGCTGCTGCTGGCTTACTGTCCGGGGCCGGAGACGGAACGGGTACTGCGGGCCGTGGCCGCCCAGACGCCCGCGCCGCCCGTGCGGCTGTTTCCCTGGTCTGCCCCGGTGATGGCGTCCCTGCCGGCGCGGGTCGCCCTGGCCCGTCTGGGGGACCGGGAAGCGCAGCTCGCCCTGTCCCAGGCGGTGGCAGAGGACACCCCGGCTGAGTTAGAGTTTCTCCTGGCCGCCCTGCGCGAAATCGAGGCGCCGACCGTGCTGCGCGCCCTGACCGGAGTGCTGGCCGACACGCGCAAGGCTGCCACGGTCGCCCACTCCGGTGCGGTCCCCCAGCACCGCCTCTGCGATGTGGCGGTCAACGCCTTCGTGCGTCGGTTTTCTCTGAAAATCGGCTTCGAGCTGTCGGAGGTGCTGCCTTACAGCGTGGACCAACTCGACGATGTCCGCCGCCGGGTGGACGCCGCCATCCCACGATGACCGCGATCCGGCGGCTGTGGAATCGAGGAACGCGACGATGACCATCGATCAACAGGGCTCTGCGGAGACGGTGACCGCGACCGCACAAGTCTCCGTCGGCGGCTGGGTGCTCAACGCCCGGCTGTCGGTGCCCACCGCACCAACCCCTCTCCGGACGATGTTGCCCGTCGTGCAGCAACTGGCCGACGGCATGATCAGCCTGGCCGTTCGCACCGTCGAGGAGGAAGGCAAGCAGATCTCCTGCAAGGCGGGCTGTGGGGCGTGTTGCCGCCAACTGGTGCCGATCACCGAGGTGGAGGCCCGCAACATCCGGGATCTCGTCGATGGGATGCCGGAACCACGCCGCTCGCAGGTCCGTGCCCGCTTCGCCGAGGCACGCCGCCGTTTGCAGGAGGCGGGCGTGCTGGAGCGGTTAGAGCAGCGCGGCCAGTGGAGCGCGGAGGAGTTCCAGACGATCGGTCTGGAGTATTTTTACCTGGGCATCCCGTGCCCGTTTCTGGAAGACGAATCCTGCTCGATTCATCCCGAGCGGCCGATCACCTGTCGCGAGTACCTGGTGACCTCGCCGGCGGAGAACTGCTCGCACCCGACGGCCGAGAACATTGACTGGGTCGGCCTGGCGGTCAAGGTGTGGCGGGAACTGGCCCTGTTCGCCAAGGTGGCGCCGGGAGCGCAGTACCTGCGCTGGGTGCCGCTCGTGCTGGCCCCGGAGTGGGCCGACACCCACCCCGAGGAGCCGGAACTGCGTCCGGGGCCGAAGTGGCTGGAGGAGTTGTTCGAGCGCATCGCGGCGAAGGCGTCCTCCGGCCAGGAGGCGGCCACTGCGCCGACTGACCCCGGCACAGGCGAAAGGATGAAGGCGGAAGGATGAAGGATGAATCGACAATACCCCTCTGATTCATCCTTCATCCTTCCGCCTTCATCCTT
>DASPXY010001350.1:0-2795 GCA_035637055.1 Gemmataceae bacterium
CGCCCTCATCGGCCAGGCCGCGACGCTGCGCACGCGCATCCCGTTCCTGCACCTCTTCGACGGCTTCCGCACGTCGCACGAGGTCGCCAAGATCGAGGCCCTTGAGGACGACGATCTGCGCGCTTTGCTCGACGAGGACACCATCGCCGCTCACCGCCGCCGGGCGCTGACTCCCGATCACCCCGTCCTCCGCGGCACCGCTCAGAACCCCGACGCCTTCTTCCAGGCGCGCGAGGCGTGCAACCCGTTCTACCTCGCGCTGCCCGGCGCTCTTCAGGAAGTCATGGATCAGTTCGCGCAGCGCACCGGCCGGCGCTATCGCCTCTTCGACTACTTCGGCGATCCACAAGCCGAGCGCGTTCTGGTGCTGATGGGCTCCGGCGTGGAAACCGCCCGCGAAACCGTCGAGTATCTGACAGGGCGCGGCGAAAAAATCGGCGTTTTGAGCGTTCGTCTCTACCGGCCCTTCAGCGTTCCCGATTTCGTCGCCGCCCTGCCCGCCACCACGAAGGTCATCGCCGTGCTCGACCGCACCAAGGAGCCGGGCGCCGTCGGCGAACCGCTGTATCAAGATGTGGTGACGGCGCTGCGTGAAGCCTTCGATGCGGGTATCGCTCGCCTGCCGCGCGAGCCGCGCGTCATCGGCGGACGTTACGGGCTGTCGTCGAAGGAATTCACACCCGCGATGGTCAAGGCCGTCTTCGACGAGCTGACGAAAGACCGCCCTCGCAATCATTTCACGATCGGCATTGTCGATGATGTGACTCATACCTCGTTGCCCTTTGATACCGCCCTCGACATCGAGGCGCCGGAGGTGGTGCGGGCTGTCTTCTTCGGGCTCGGCGCCGACGGCACGGTCGGGGCCAACAAGAACTCGATCAAGATCATTGGCGAGGAGACCGACAACTACGCTCAGGGTTACTTCGTTTACGACTCCAAAAAGTCCGGTGCCACGACGGTCTCGCACCTGCGCTTCGGGCCGCGGCCGATCCGTTCGGCGTACCTGATCCGCGCGGCAAACTTCGTCGCCTGCCATCAGTTCGCATTCCTGGAGAAGCTCGAGATCCTCGAACTCGCCCTGCCCGGCGGCGTCTTCCTGCTCAATGCCCCCTACGGTCCCGCAGAGGTCTGGGACCGCCTCCCGCGCGAGGTGCAGGAGCACCTCATTGCGAAGGGGCTGAAGTTCTACATGATCGACGCCCTCAAGGTGGCGCACGAGACCGGCATGGGTGGCCGCATCAACACCATCATGCAAACCTGCTTCTTCGCCGTCTCCGGCGTGCTGCCGCGTGAAGAAGCCATTGCCAAGATCAAGAAGGCGATCGAGAAAACGTATGGCAAGAAGGGCGAGGAGGTGGTGCGCCGCAACTTCGCCGCGGTCGATCACACCCTGGCCAATCTCCATGAGGTGAAGTTGCCCGCGCAGGCCACCTCGACGTTCCACAAGCAGCCCGAGGTTCCCGAGAACGCGCCGGAGTTCGTGCGCCGCGTCACGGCAGTCATGATGGCCGGCAAGGGCGACCTGCTGCCCGTGTCGGCGTTCCCCGTTGACGGCACCTGGCCGCTGGCGACGACGCGCTGGGAGAAGCGCCGCATCGCCGATGAGGTGCCGATCTGGGATCCGAAGGTCTGCATCCAGTGCAACAAGTGCGCCTTCGTCTGTCCGCACGCCACCATTCGTGCCAAGGTCTACGAACCGCAGCACCTGCAAGGCGCCCCGGAGCACTTCCAGTCGAACGACTATCGCGCCGCCGAGTTCAAGGGCTGGAAGTACACGATTCAAGTGGCGCCGGAGGACTGCACTGGCTGCAACCTGTGCGTGATGGTCTGCCCCGCCAAGGACAAGTCGAACCCACGGCACAAGGCGATCAACATGACGCCGTTGTCTGTGGCGGCAAGTTTTCAACTTGCCGGTAGCGAACGGCAAGTTGAAAACTTGCCGCCACAAGGGGCGGCTGCCCGTTCTGTGCTGGAGGTGGAAAGGGATAATTACGAGTTCTTTTTGCGCATTCCCGATCCACCGCGCGACCGGCTGCGGGCGGCGGACGTCAAGGGGTCGCAGTTCCTGCTGCCGCTGTTCGAGTACAGCGGGGCGTGCGCCGGCTGTGGTGAGACCCCCTATTTGAAACTGCTGTCGCAGCTGCTCGGCGACCGTCTGCTGATCGCCAACGCCACCGGCTGTTCGTCGATCTATAGCGGTAACCTGCCGACGACGCCGTGGGCGGTCAACCCCGATGGCCGCGGTCCCGCCTGGTCGAACTCGCTGTTCGAGGACGCCGCCGAGTTCGGCCTTGGCTTCCGCCTCAGCCTCGATACCAACGCCGCCCAGGCTCGCGTCCTCGTCACTCAGCTTGCGGGACAAATCGGCGACGGTCTGGCGCGCGCGCTGCTTGAGGCCGATCAGAAAACGGAGGCCGGCATCGAGGCCCAGCGTCGGCGCGTGGTGGATCTGCGGGCGAAGTTGGCCGGTGTTGCTTCTCCCGAGGCGCGCCGGCTGGAGCTGCTGGCGGACTACCTCGTCGCCAAGAGTGTCTGGCTCGTGGGCGGCGATGGCTGGGCCTACGACATCGGCTATGGTGGGCTGGATCATGTCCTGTCGATGCGCCGCAAGGTGAACGTATTGGTACTGGACACCGAGGTCTACTCGAACACCGGCGGGCAGGCATCGAAGAGTACGCCGCTGGGCGCCGCCGCCAAGTTCGCTGCCGCCGGGAAGGCCACGCACAAAAAAGATCTCGGTCTGATGGCGATGAGCTACGGGCACGTCTATGTCGCCTCGGTGGCGTTCGGTGCCA
>DASPXY010001351.1:0-6106 GCA_035637055.1 Gemmataceae bacterium
GGATGAACAGAATCAGAATTGCCCCCAGGACGAAGAACGCCGACGTCAACGCCAGCGCCGAGCCGATGCCCACCTCCCTGGCGAGGGCCCCAATCGTGAACGGCGCCAGCGCCCCGAGCGCGCGACCGCAGTTGTACGTCAACCCCTGGCCGGTGGCGCGCACGCGCGTTGGGAATAATTCCGCGAGGAGCGCTCCGAAAAGACTGAAATAGCCATGGCCGACAAAGCCGAGCAACGGCCCTAGAGCGAGTAACAAGGCTCTTTGCCCTCCCAGCTGGCCGTAGATCGGCACCAGCACCGCCGCAGAAAGCAGAAACAGCACGAAAGTCGTCCGCCGTCCGAGCCGCTCTGCGATGAAGCCGAACGACAGATAGCCGGCGTAGGCACCGAGCTGCGTGGGGATGATCCACCACATCGACTCGACGATATTCATGCCCGCGCCACCCTGGGCGACCGTCGCCGACAGAAAGCCGGGCAGCCAGAAGAACAGGCCCCAGTACGCGAACTGCACCGACGTCGTCAACAGCGTCGCCATCACCGTGCGCCCGATCAGGTCGCGGCCGAACAGGATGCGAAACGGGTTGCCCTGGCGGCCCTCGACGTGGTGGACGGTCCAGACCTTCGGCTCCTCGATCTCCTTGCGCACCCAGAGCACGAACAGGGCCGGTGCCGCGCCGAAGACGAAGAGCCCGCGCCAGGCTTCCGGACCCAGAGGGAGGATGATCGCCGCCACGATCGCTGCCAGGATGTAGCCCAGCGCCCAGCCCGACTGCATGATGCTGATGGCCTTGCCGCGGTGCTCGGGCGGCCAGGTCTCGCTGACGAGCACGGCCCCCGAGGCCCACTCGCCGCCCATGCCGATGCCCAGCAAGATCCGCCACAGGGCCAGCTGCACCAGGTCTTGCGCCGTGGCCGCTCCCAGCGAGCAGAACGAGAAGATCAGCACCGTCGCGATCAGGGCGCGCGTACGGCCGACCCGGTCTGCGACAACGCCAAAGAGCAGTCCGCCCGCCGCCGACGCCAGCAAGGTCATGGTGGCGAGTAGTCCGGCCGTGCGGTCGTTGAAATCGGGGAGGGATGCTTGCAGATGCCTGAGCGCCATGGTATATAGCATGAAGTCCATGGCATCGAGCATCCAGCCGAGTTTCGCCGCCAACAGGGTTTTCCACTGCGTACGGCTGATCGTGCGATACCAGGGTAGAGTCGGAACTGCTGGACCGGCTTCGCTCATGCGGGGTATCCTCGGCGGTTGTCCGCTTCTTGCTCCTCGTCTCCCGAGTGCGAGGAGAGGAAGAAGATGGCTGGTGATGTAGAATGACAGCGCCGGACAGTGAACCTACGCGCGGCAGCGCCCCGCGTCAAGCAACCGCAAACCGCGAGGAACTCCGATGACTTCTCAGAGCCGAACCGTGGTCCTGCTCAGCGCGATCCTGGCACTGACGGGCTGCTCCGGCACGTCGCCGTCGCCGGTCTTCGTCGGCCATATCGTCTCTCATCTGGATCGTACAAGTGGCAAGTCGGCCGCGCGCGGCATCCGCCTGGCGGTGATCGAGGCGAACAAGGATCCCGACAAGGGGGCAGGCCGTCCGGTCAAGGTGATCCACACGGACACAGTCGGCAAACTGGAAGGCTTCGAGGGGGAAGCGGTGCGCCTGGTCGCCATCAATCGCGTGGCGGCGTTGCTCGGCGGCACCACCCTGGAGGAGGTCGAGCGGCTGGAGATGGGAAGCGCACCGCTGAAGGAGGAAAAGCGACTCGACCTCGCTGTCCCCGTCCTCTCGCCGTGCGGGATGCGCCCGCGCACCGCTACCGATGCTGTCTTCTGCACCGGGCTGTCACCCGCCAGCCGCGGGAAAATCCTGGCGCGGTTCGCGGTGGACGAACTGAAGATCCAGCGCACCGTGGTGCTGGTCGATGAGCGGCGCGAAGAGTGCCTGCGGCTGGCGGACGTGTTCACGCGCCAATTCCCCCTGGCCGCTGCCAAGAACGATCCCAAGGCGACCCCAGCGCGGCCGACGCTGCTGCGCTTCGACAAGGACAACGAGTTGCTGGATCGCGTCCCTGTCCTCAAGGACATGAAGCCCGGCCTGCTGCTGTTCCTCGGGACGACGACGGATCTGCGCCGCCTGCGACAGGAGTTGCACGACCCGGCGTTGCCGGTGCTGTTCGGCGGCGACGAGAGCAACCTGCGGCCGTTGCTGGAGGATCGCGAGACGGGCGAGAAGGTGTACCTGGTGACCGCGTTTGCCGTGGACGCCGACGTGCCGCGCGCCCAGGAATTTGCCAAGCAGTTCAAGGCGACCTTTGCCGACGAGCCCGACGTCCACGCCGCCCTGGCGTACGACGACGCCCGCCTGCTGTTCGAGGCGATCCGCCAGACGAAAGACGAGTTGACCGGCCCGCGCCTGCGCGACGAACTGGCGAAATTGAAGGATTTTCCCGGGGTGACGGGGCCGTTGAGCTTCGGCGAGGATCGGCAACTGCGACGGCCGGCGTTCGTGGTCCGCCTCCAGGAGGGACGGCCCCAGATAGTGAAACGCTACGGCGCCGACGAGTGACAGCATGGCAGAAGCGATCACTTTTGGCCTCGCGGGTTTGGGAGCCCGAAGCGCCAGCGAGGGAATAGCGGATTCCCTCGCTGGCGCTTCGGGCTCCCAAATCAGAGTCACGGCCCGCTCGTGGCTGTTTTCCCCGGCACCCACAGGACGTCGTCCTCGCCGTCCCGATTGTAGACACGTGCCAGCACAAATAACAGGTCCGATAAGCGATTCAGATAGATCAGCACCTGGGGATTGATCGTCTCGGTGCGCATCAACGTCACGACGTCGCGCTCGGCCCGGCGACAGACGGTGCGAGCGAGGTGGCACCACGCCGCCGCGGCCGACCCACCCGGCAGCACGAAACTCCGCAGGGGCGTCAGCCGCTCGTTGAGCCGGTCGATCACCCCCTCCAACCGCTGGACCTGCTCGACGCGAACGCGGAGACGTTGCCCCGCTACCTCGTCCGGCGTCTGCGGCAGGCACAGGTCGCCGCCGACGTCGAACAGATCGTTCTGAATACTTCTGAGAAGGTCCGTATACTCCGTATTATCCGGTGCGGCGAGCTGCGCTAGCAGCACGCCCAGGACAGCGTTCAACTCATCCACGCTGCCGTAGGCCGCGACGCGCGCGTGGTCCTTGGGGACGCGACTGCCGTCGCCCAGGCCCGTTTCGCCCTGGTCGCCGGCTTTTGTGTAGATGCGCGAAAGGTATACCATCGAAAATCACCTGGTGGATGGTGGATGGTGGGTGGTGGATGGTGAAAAGGAACTTGCTTCTCGTCACCATCCACCACCCACCATCCACCACCCACTGTTTTTATGGTTCCGCAAGCACCCGGCGAATGGTCTGGTTCAGGTCGTCGAGGCGGTACGGCTTGGGGACGAACGCGCGGGCGCCTGCCGCCAGCAGCTGCTCCTGATCGCACTCCGCCATGTAACCGCTTGAAAAGATCACCCGCACGCCGGGGTTGATCTGGCGAACCGCCTCCAGTACCTGCAGACCCGTCATCCCCGGCATGGTCAGGTCCAGCAGGATCGCCGCGATTTCTTCTGACCGCGCCCCGTACAGCGCCAGCGCTTCGCGCCCATCGCGCGCGGCCACAACCTTGAAACCCGCCCGCTCCAGTACCGTCTGCGCCAGGCGCCGAATGTAGTCCTCGTCGTCCACCACCAAGATCAGCGGGTTGAGGATCGAGGATCGAGGATCGAGGACCGAGGACGTTGCTGCGCGATCCTCGACCCTCGATCCTCGATCCTCGGGCGAGGCCTCCGGCAAGTAGATCCGAAACGTCGCTCCCTGCCCTGGCTCGCTCTCCACGGTGACCCAGCCGCGGTGCGCCTTCACAACGCCGAACACCATCGCCAGCCCTAGCCCTGTCCCCTGGCCGACCGGTTTCGTGGTGAAGAATGGCTCGAAAATACGGCCGAGGATTCCCGGCGGAATGCCGTACCCGGTGTCGCGCACCGCCAGTTCGACGAACCGGCCCGCACGGCTCTCGACGTTTCGCCGGCAATCCTCCGCGTCGAACGTACGGTTGGCCGTCGTGATGCCCAGCGTGCCTCCCTGGGGCATCGCGTCGCGCGCATTGACCGCCAGGTTCATCAGCACCTGATGGATCTGCGTGCTGTCGGCGGCGACCGGCCACAGTCCCTGCCCTATGTGGATGTCCAGCTGGATCGTCGCCGGCAGCACGCGCCGCAACAGACGACAACTCTCCTGCACGATGCCGTTGAGGTCCACCGGCCGGGTCTGGGCGACGTTCCGGCGGCTAAAGGTCAACAGGCTCCGCGTCATGTCGGCGCAGCGCCGCGCCGCCGATTCAGCGTCGCGCAGCGAGACGCCCGCCTCCTCGAGCGCCCCCGCCTGCGCCCGAGCATCGAGGAGCCTGCGGGCCAGTTCGATGTTCCCCAACATGGCGGTCAACTGATTGTTGAAATCGTGAGCGATGCCCCCCACCAGTGTGCCAAGCGTCTCCATCTTCTGGGCCTGCCGCAGTTGCTCCTCGAGTCGCCGCTGGTCGGTCACATCGAGGCCGGTCGCGATGACGTGCAGGAGCTTGCCGTCCGCGTCGAAGCCGAGGGTGGTGCGCCAGGCGATCAGGCGTTCCTCGCCGCTGCGCGTGCGCCACAAGCCCTCGTGGACAAGCGGTACCGGATGCCGCAACGGTTCCGTCACCAGTTGCTGAAACTGTTCGCGCGCGGCCGCCACGCCCGCCTCGGGCAGCAGTTCCCAGAACATGCGGCCGACCAGTTCCTCCTGGCTGTAGCCCGAGGCAGTGCTGCACTTCTGGTTGCAACGAACGATCTGGCCGGAGGTATTCAGGACCAGGATCAGCGCATCGGCGGTTTCCAGAACGCGGGCGGTGAATTCGCTTTGCTCGCGCAGCCGCTTCTCGGCGCGCTTGCGTCCCGTGATGTCCACCAGGACCGCGACGAGGTAGTGCATCTGATGATGGGAGTCGCGTACCGGCACGCGGAAGACGTTGGCCCATACCGTCTGACCGTCCCTGTGCCGGTAGCGGCGCTCGCGCTCGTGCAGGGCATCCCCGCCGGGCCCAACCGGCAAAGTGTTGAGATTGGTCGGCGTGTCGTCCGGGTGGGCGAGGTCGCCCAGACGCTGCCCGCGCAACTCGCGGGGAGCGTAGCCGAGCAGACGTACCAGGGCGGGATTCGCTTCGAGGAACTCCCCTTGGGGCGTCAACAGGGCCATGCCGACGCCACAATGCTCGAAGACCAGCCGGAAACGCGCCTCCGACTCCGCCAGCCGCGTCAGCGTCTCGCGCAGCTCGTCCTGCTCGCGACTGAGCAGAACGACGATCATGCCAGTGACGATGAGCAGTTGCAAGAGCAGGTCAATGAAGCCAAGCGAGGCAAGTTGCAGGGGAGGGCCACCTTCCAAAACCGCGAGTCGGTGGCCGGTGTAGCCCACTTGCGCGGCGGTGTACAGGCCACAGCCGACCGCCAGCATGAGGGTCCCTGTGTGACTGCTGCGTCCCAACGGCGGCCCCTTTTCTTGCGTCAGGACGGGCAGAGCGCTGCGCTGGCCAAGGCGACGATGGGCAACGGCGAACAGGCAGGCGCTCAGGCCATAGACGAAGGCCAGGGCGGAAGACTGGATCAGACCGCGCATGACCGCCGCGCGCTGGAGCGTCGGCATCAGGTGCGAACTGAGCCGGCTCACGACAACAGCGCCGACGGCTGCAGCGCCCAGCACCACCACCCTCTCGCGCCGGCTCGTGCATCGACCGCTCCAGAAGGCACGCAGGCCAAACAGCCAGAAGATCGCGTGCCACCAACTGCACACGGAGCCGACGTCTTGCAGCAGCGCCCGCGCGACCGGCTCAGCCAGGAAGGAGTCGCTGACGTTCAGGCGGATGGCCTCAAGCAGCAGCCAGAGGCTGAAGCACAGCCAGGCCAGTGTCCAGTCGAGAAAGTACGTCTGGCGGCGGAAGGCGTAGACGGCACCGCAGAGCACCACGAGCAACAGGTTGCCCAGGCCCTGGGCAAGGATCGAATCGAGCAGGGTGCTCATGGCTCCGAGTGCAAAGGGGAAATCGGCGTGCCAGG
>DASPXY010001352.1:0-10792 GCA_035637055.1 Gemmataceae bacterium
TGCGATAGGCCATCTCGTACTGCGCGATCCGCGTGTTGATCTCCGGATCGCCGAAATCGGTGGCGGCCAGGCGGTTCAGCTCGCCGAGACCGTCGAGCATGTGGCGGCGCGTCAGCGGATCGATGCCGGGCGGGTTCGACAGGTACAGTACCGGATCCTGGCCGGCGCGGAAGCGCACGCCCTGATGTTCGCTCGGCAAAAAGCCGCTGCCCCACAGGCGCGAGAACAACGGCTGATCGGTGCGATTGCCGCTGCCCTGCGAGACCATCACCACGAACGCCGGCAGGTTGGCGGTCTCGGTGCCCAGGCCGTAGCTCAGCCACGAGCCCAGGCTCGGCCGGCCCGGCTGCTGATGGCCCGTCTGGATGAACGTGATCGCCGGGTCGTGATTGATCGCCTCGGTGTGAACCGACTTGACCACCGCGATCTCGTCGGCGATCGTGCCGGTGTGCGGCAGCAGTTCGCTCAGCCACAGGCCGCAGTTGCCGTGACGCCTGAAGTTGAACATCGGCGCCACGCACGGAAACGTACTCTGCCCGGCGGTCATGCCGGTGATGCGCTGCCCCATGCGCACCGACGCGGGTAGCTCTTGACCGTGATGGCGCCGCAGGGCCGGCTTGTAGTCGAGCAGGTCGATGTGCGACGGCCCGCCCGACATGAACAGGTAGATGACGCGCTTCGCCTTCGGGACGAAGTGGGTGGCTCGCAAGATGCCCGGCCGAGCCGACGGCGCCTCGGAGGCGGCCAAGTCGCGGTTGAGCAGTCCGGCGAGCGCAGCGGTGCCGATGCCCAGCGCCGAACGGCCGAAAAAGTGACGGCGTGTCAGCAGTAATTGACGTTCGCGGATCGGGTTCATCGCTTTATCCCTTGGTGATCGTTTCATCGAGATTGAGGATGACGCTGGCAACGACGGTCCAGGCGGCCAGTTCGGCAGCCGGCAGGCGTTCGTCGCGCGGCGCCTCGCCGACACCCAGCAACCTCAACGCAGCCTTCGGATCTTGTCGATAGACGTTCAGCTGGCGATTGAAAACACGACTGAGAATCTCCACTTCTTTCGTTGTCGGGCGTCGAGCCGTCGCCAGCCGGAACGCGAAGATGATACGCTCCTCGGTCGATTCGGCCTGCTTCATCATGCGCTCGGCCAGCTTGCGCGACGCCTCGACGTAGGTGGGATCGTTGAGGAGCACCAGCGCCTGCAAGGGCGTATTGGTACGCGAGCGGCGCACGGTGCAGGTTTCGCGATCGGGGGCGTCGAAAGTGACCAGCGTCGGCGGCGGCGACGTGCGCTTCCAGAAGGTGTACATCGTGCGCCGGTACAGATCCTTGCCGTGGCTCTGTACGAAGAACTGAGCGCTCCAGTTCTTGCTATCGCTGCGCGAGGCCAGTTCTTGCCACAAACCGGCGGGCTGATAGGGGAAAACGCTGGCGCCGCCGATCTCGCGGTTGAGGAGACCGCTGACCGCCAGCGCCTGATCGCGGATGAACTCCGCTTGCAACCGCAGCCGTGGAGCGCGGGTGAGGAGCCGGTTGTCGGCGTCCTTCGCCAGCAGCGCCGGCGTGACCGCGGACGACTGCCGATAGGTCGCCGACGTGACGATCAGCCGCACCAGCGCCTTGACATCCCATTTCTTGCCGCCGCTGCCGAGAGGACCACTCGTCGGCTGCATGAACTCGACCGCCACCCAGTCGAGCAACTCGGGGTGGCTCGGCAGTTCGCCCTGCGCGCCGAAATCCTCGGCGGTCTTGACCAGGCCAGTGCCGAAGAACTGCTGCCAGTAACGATTGACCGCGACGCGCGCCGTGAGCGGATGCGATGGATCGACGAGCCATTGAGCCAGGCCGAGACGGTTCAGGGGCGCCCCAGCGGGCAGCGGCGGCAGCGACGCCGGCGTCGCTGCCGTGACCTTCGCGCCCTTTTTGTCGTACTCGCCGCGGAGCAGCATAAAGGTGTCGCGCGGCGTGGGCATTTCCTGCATTACCATCGTCGTCGGCATCTGCTTTTCGACCTCCGCACGCTCCTGCCGCAGTTTCGCGAGCTGGCCCTTGAGCTGCGCCCCGGCGGCGACCTGACTGCGATAATAGAGCCGCAGATCGGCCTCCTGAGCGGCGGTGCGGTTGGCACGCGGCACGGTGAGGGCCGCGCGGACATTCGCGGGCAAGGTGTCGCTGTTGTGCGGGTTCGCGGACGTCGTCGCGGAGAGGCGGAAACAGCCGAGTTGGTGCTGGCCGTACTGGGACTGGAAGTCGAGCGTCACCGTGAGCATCAGGCCGCAGCCCAACTCGACGGGCCGCTCAAACTCGAAGACGGCGCTGTGCGCTTTGCCGACCTCGGGGTAAATCGCCCAGCCGCTTTTCGGATCGGCGTCGATGGCGTTGCGGATGGGAAAGTCCTGCTGGCTGAAGTCGGCAGAGGCCGCCTTGAGCTTGATCGGGGTCGGCGGCTTGCTCTTGTTCGCCGGCTGATAACTGAGGCGCACGTCCGTCAGCACGATGTTGCCATTGACCGAGCGCCCAGGCCCTTGACCCTTCAGGCTCTTGTGCGGCAGCGCTTCCAGGCGAAGGGCAGTGAAGTTCCGCTCGTTACTGCTCTCCAGGACGACGGTATATGCGTCGGTGGCGGGGTTCGGGCCGCTCGCGAGGAGGGATTGATCGCTCTGGGGCGTCAGTTTCGCCCCGCCGCGCGATTCCGCCTTTTTCAGATCGAGGAAGACCCATTCCGTCCGGCCGCCGAGCGCCGTCCGCTCCCATGCCGCCTGAGCCTCATCGAGCTTCGGGTCCGGCGTCGCCAGTTTGCGCTCCGTTTCCTGGATCGCCGCATCGAGTTCGCGCAGCCTCTTCGCCTGCGCAGGGGTCGGCGCCTTGAGCACCGGCGCCGCGTTCCCCCGGCTGCCGTCAAGGCCATTCTCCGGCACATTGTGGAAGAAGGCGTAGAGTTGATAATACTCCTTTTGAGAGATGGGATCGTACTTATGGTCGTGACACTGAGCGCAGGCGGTCGTCAGGCCGAGCCAGACAGTGCTTGTGGTATTGACGCGATCGACAATGTAGTTGTTGTGATACTCCGCCGGAATGGCGCCGCCCTCGAAGTTGATCATGTGATTGCGATTGAAGCCGCTGGCGACCTTCTGCCGCACCGTGGCGCCGGGCAGCAGATCCCCGGCCAGTTGCTCGACGGTGAAGCGATCGAAGGGCAGGTTCTCGTTGAAGGCAGCGATGACCCAGTCGCGCCAGCGGGTCATGTCGCGGCCGGAGTCGATGTGATAGCCGTGCGTGTCGGCGTAGCGGGCGGCGTCGAGCCATTCCACCGCCATGCGCTCGCCGAAGTGCGGCGACGCCAGCAAGCGATCGACGACCTTCTCGTAAGCGTTCGTGCTCTTATCGGCCAGGAAGGCATCGACCTCGGCGGGGGTGGGCGGCAGGCCGGTCAGGTCGAGTGTCACCCGCCGGATCAGGCGGATCGCGTCCGCCTCGGGCGACGGCTTGAGGCCCGCGCGCTCCAGACGGGCCAGGATGAAATGATCGATGGCGTTGCGCGGCCAGGTCGGGTTGGCGACACGCGGCAGGGGCGACCGTTTCGGCGCGACGAACGCCCAGTGCTCGGACCACTTGGCGCCCTCGTCGATCCAGCGGCGCAACAGGTCGATCTGCTCGGGCGTCAGGCGCTTATTCGTCTTCGGCGGCGGCATCCGTTCGCTGGCTGCTTTCGTAGTGATGCGGACTAGCAGCTCGCTCTTGTTGGCGTGCCCCGGAACGATGGCGAAACCACCGTCGCGCAGCTCCTTCAGGCCGCCCTCGCGGGTATCGAGACGCAGTTTGGCCTTGCGCTCCTTCTCGTCAGGGCCGTGGCAGGTGAAACAACTCTCCGACAGGATGGGGCGGATCTGCCGGTTGAAATCGATCGGTGTCTGTGCGGCCGATTTCTCGCCGGCCGAGTGGGCGGGGCTGCTCTGCCAGGGAAGGAGAACGGCCACGCCAAACGCAATGAGGATATACGTGGCCGTGCGTGTGGGGAAAGTGCGGTTCGTCATGGGTCGCTCGGCGGGTAGGGGTCGGTGGGCGGGAGCTTTTTCTAGTAGACCGGAAATGAGGGCGCGAAGCAACCGTCTTCTGCAGTTTTGCCTGCTGTACCTCGTCTTGCGAAGGACTCAGGATGAGTTGCTACCCTGACTGGTGGGCCGAGACAGTCGGCCCTTCAGGAACTCCCGCGCGGAAGCGGTCTCCTCGTCGGACCATGTTGGACCGAGTGGTCGAGCATAGTCGATCCGTTCGTCGTAGCGGCCGAACGCATAGATGTCCTCAAGCAGTGGTTGCAGGTCGAGCGTGAGGTCGGGATCCGGATCGGCCAGCGGCACCGGAATCACCGGAAGGCGGCGCTGAAAATCGGCTGGCCAGACGCGACAGTATGGCGCGTCGGCTTGCCGACAGAGGAGGAGGGTATACGGACTGTCCGGCCACGGATCGAGCATGGGCATCTTGTGACCGCCTCGGAGGAGATCGATCTCGATGAAGTTGGCGCGGCCGAGCAGCATCGCCTGCCGTTTGCGTTCGTATTCGAGCCAGCCTTCGGTGCTCTTGCGCTTGTTGGAAGGCGACAACACTTCGATGCACGTCACAAGGATGCGTTCCTCGCCCTCGGCGTAGATCTCGACGAACGTCTCCTTGAACTTTTCGGCGACAAAAGCCCGCATCGGCACAGACTCGGCAACCCCGGCAGGCTCAGCCACAGCCACATCGGGCTTCGCGAGGTTCTCCTTCTTGCCTTCCGGCTGCATCAGGACGATGTAGCTCCGGACAGCGGTATCGGCGATGTAACCCCTGGGCAGCACCGAGGCAATGGCTCGGTAAATCGCCTCGATGAGATGGTTGTGGAAGCCTTCCCACAGACGACACGCCTCGATGTAGGGGTCCATCCCGGGGAATGGTGATTTCATACGACATCCTTTCTTCCGCCTGCAGGGACCGCACTCTACCCTACCGTGCTGCCGTCCGTCCGAAAAGCCCGATTGCCGCCGCAAGAGCGACTGGCACCCTCGCTCAATTCTTGCTGAGGATCTTCCGCTCCCGCAACCACGCAGAGCAGCGCTCCGGCCAGCTGGCGAAGGTCACGTTGCGGCCCGTCCCCAATCCGAGACCGTGCTGCCCCTGCTCGTAAATGTGCAGTTCCGCCGGCACCTTTGCCTTGTGCAACGCCAGGTAGAACAGCACGCTGTTCTCCGGCGGCACGCCGCTGTCGGCGCTCGTGTGCGCCAGGAAGGTCGGCGGCGTCTTCGCCGTCACGCGCTTCTCGTTGCACAGGCTCTCGATCAACTTCGTATCAGCATCCTTGCCCAGCAGGTTGTTGCGCGAACCGTTATGAGCGTACGGGCCTGTCAGCGTGATGACCGGGTAGACCAGTACAAGGAAATCGGGGCGGCAACTCTCGCGGTCCACGGCATCGGCGGCGTCGCTCTTGCCGTCGTCGAACTGCGTGCCCGCCGTCGAGGCGAGATGGCCGCCCGCCGAAAAACCGAGAATACCGACCCGCTTTGGATCGATACCCCACTCCCTGGCGTGTGCCCGCGTGAAGCGGAGCGCCCGCTGGGCGTCCAGCAGCGGCGCGGGATGGCGGTACTGCGGGGCGTGACGATATTTTAGGATGACCCCGGCCACGCCCAGCCCGTTGAGCCAGCGCGCCACGTCATGCCCTTCGTGATTCATGGCCAGTCCACCGTAGCCGCCGCCAGGGCAAATCACCACGGCGGCGCCGTTCGCCTTCTCGGCGGCAGGCAAGTAGACGGTGACGCTCGGCACGTCGGCGGCAGCCTTGCCCTTCGCCAGCGGAGCGCCGCTGGGCCACAGGATGTGCTGTTGCGGCGCGGCACCGATTGGCTTCTTCGGGTCGCCAGCGGCGCCCAGTTGTTCCGTTGGGAGGAGATACACGAGTGCAATAAGGGTGAATGCGCTGAGGAATCGACGGAGCATCGGTGCGTTCTCGTGGGTTGACGTTCGTGGGAAAAGCGGGTTGAGGAGATTCTACGGCCCTTGGCAGGGAAGAGAACGGCAGCAGAAAAGGAAAAGTCCAGGCCGGCGCTGTCCCCCGGCAGCACTCCGGCCTGGAAGGCAGGTCAGGGCCTGCCCAGATATCGGAACTACCTTCCTGTTGGTAGTACCGCCTTTAGGCGGTGGGCA
The DNA here is from genome assembly GCA_035637055.1 of Gemmataceae bacterium. Classification (GTDB taxonomy): domain Bacteria; phylum Planctomycetota; class Planctomycetia; order Gemmatales; family Gemmataceae; genus DASPXY01. Next base: position 6,169 of record DASPXY010001352.1, read on the forward strand.
CGTGCAAACCGCCTAAAGGCGGTACTACGAACGGTATCAGCGCCGCGGCGCCTCGGGCACGGCGACGCGGCCCGTCGGCAGGTCGCGCTGGGCCTGCTCGATCTCCTCGCGTAAGGCTTGCGACTTCTGATGGGCGTTCTGCTCGGTCACCTCATCGGGGGTGACTGCGGGCGCCAGCCGTGGAGGCGGCAGCGGCCCCGCGTTCGTCGGCCCCTTAGCGGTCTGCTGGGGGAAGCAGCCCACGGCGGTCAACAGCATCAGCGACAGGACGTACAGGACGGTTCTCATGCGCGGCTACTCCCTCCTGGCGGCCACGCCGCCGACGCCAGGCGAGCGGCCGCTCGTGCCGGTGGACAGCGCTCGGCCGTCCGCGGCGCGCTGGCCCACGCGCTGGTCCAGGATCTGTTCGTCCGACGTGAATGGCACGGTGCCGAACGACAGGTGGGCGGTGCGCAGCAAGTAGGTGTCCCAGGCCAGCGTGTCGAGTTCATCCACCTTGCGCAACAGTTGCTCATCGCGCGTGCTGATCGCAATTGCTTGCAGTTTCAGGATGACGTCGCGGCGACGATTCAACGCGGCTTCTTCGCGGGCCTTCACCCTCGCCGCCGACTCGACCACCGTCGGCGGGCTGTCCGTCTCGGGCGGCGGCTTTTTCTCCTCGGCCTTGCGGCCGAACGGGAACAACCGCGTGAACCAGTTGCCCCTGCTCGGCGCGGGGGCGGTCTCGCTCTCGTTTGCCGCCGGTCGTTCCTGGGCGGCGACCGTACAGCACCCCACGAGCAGGGCGAGTACCGTGGCGCTTCCGCGCATGGCTGCCTCCTGACTAGGTCGAAGCCGAAACCGACGGGCACAGTTCCCGCCGCGGCTCGCGAATGACTGCAGAGTGAGATGGAGAGCGGCGATATGCCAGAAGGAGGTGCGGTTGTCCAGAGCAGTTTCTTGAAGCTGACAAGGTGACCGGGTGACAAGGTGACAAGGTGCTGCTCTCTTGGATCACCTTGTCACCTTGTCACCCGGTCACCTTGTCACCCGGTCACCCGGTCACCTTGTCACCGTTCGGCGTCGGCGCGTTCGACCATGACAATCGCGTTGACGCGGTAGAGCGGCCCGCCGAGCGACGGCACCGCGCGCCCTTCGTCGAGCACCTCACCATGCACGCGCACCAGGTCGCCCTCGCGGAAGTTCCTCATCTCGACCACCGGGGCCAGCACGACACTCCCCCCGTAGCGGTCCACTTCACCCAGCGACGCATACCGCACCACCCAGCGCCCGCCGGCCGTCCGGACGTAGGCGAGGTGTCCGGTCACCCAGCTGTAATCGTGCTCGTGGCCGACATTATCTTCCGGCGCCTTTTGGAACGAAATCGCCGGACGATACGCGGTGATCGTGACAGTAGCGGGCTGGGCCGGGGCGTACGGCGACGTGCTGACAGGAGCGGGCATCGGGGCCTGGCCACAGCCACAGGTTGGACAGGAGTAGGTGGACACCTTCTCCGCAGGACGATGGATCAGAATGCGCAGCCGCTCTCGAAGGGTCGGCGGCTCGGACAGCAGCGGACTGCTTTGCACCACCTGGCCCGGCTCGGGGGCGTAGACCGCACCAGCGGGCGGCTCGACGGCCGCACCCGTGGCCCAGGTCGCTGTCAAGAACCACAAGGAATACATGGGTCTCCTCTCCCCGTTAGTTCGCGTGGATTCGGTATGAAAAGGCGCGGTCGGAGCCTGTCTCGCCCTTTGGGATGCGTGGCAGTTGCCAGCAACAGGTTCTCCGCGTCTCCTTATCTTCTTCGGATGGTTCCAGGGAACGGCTTTAGCCGATTTTGCCTGGGGTGCCGCAGTTGGCGATAGGGCGTGTCCTGTGCGTTTTGTGCGTTCTGCCAGGTTTCCCGGTTTGCCCCTCTTGCCCGCGCGCGGGTTCGGAGATAACGCTCCGGAGCGCGGGCGTCTCGCCCGCATGCCAGAGCGGGCGGGACGCCTGCGCTCCGGAGCGTTATTCCTGAAAAACGGCCTTGCTCTCTCTGCGCTGGCTGCTATAACCCTCGCTTCTCATTTCGCGGAATTAGGGGATAGAGGACAGTTCCCGGCCTACGGCCTGCGTGGGCGGGCCGGGGCAGGTGTGTCCACGGTCTCTGGAGAGGGGGAAAAATGTTCGGCAGAATCCGGATCTTCGGCCTGATGGCCGTGACGGCCGGTGTCCTGGCGCGGGGCGGCCAGGCATTCGGCCAGGAAAAACCGCCGGCAAATCCGCCGGCTCTTGCGCTCCCGGCGCCATTGCCCACGCCCGCCCGACCTCCGGATGCCAAGGTCGGGGCGCCGTCCGCAGCGCCAACCTCGCCTCCCGTCAGCGGGCCTCAAGCCGCCCAGCCCAAGCCGCCCTCGCCTCCCGCGGGTCAGTTGCCCTCTCCCGGGATCTTGCCCGCTCCCCTGACGGGGACTGTGCCCCCACTCGGCTTCTCCAGCAAGGATCTCCCCCCGAGCGACACCACGAGCGGGCCGACGCAGGCTAACCCGACGAGCCGTCAGGAACCTAGCGTCAGCATCGAGTGGATCTGCCCCTCCACGGTCAAGTTGGGCCAGCCTATTACCTGCCAGCTCCTCGTGAAAAGCCTGAGCACGGGCCGCTTGCACCAGGCCGTCCTGCGCTGCCGCATGCCTGCGGGGCTCGTCGTCAAGGTGAGCGAACCCAAGGGGACCACCGAGGGCGACCTGCTCGTCTGGCAACTCGGCACCCTGGAGCCGCGTCAGGAACGGCGCATCGACCTGCAGCTGGTGCCGACCGCCCGGACGAGCCTGGCGCTGAGCGCCTTTGTCACGTTCACCGGCTCCTCCACGGCTCGCCTGGAAGTGCGTGAGCCGAAGTTGGTCCTCAAGGCCACCGGCCCCGCCAAGGCCGTCATCGGCGACCCGGCCCCGGTCACGCTGACCATCAGCAACCCCGGCGACGCGGCGGCCGAGTGTGTCAAGGTAAGGGCCTCGCTGAGCGTCGGCCTGGAGCACGGCCGCGGCCCGGACCTCGAGTTCAACCTGGACAACCTCGCCGCCGGCGAGACGCGCACTGTACTGGTGCTCTGCACGGCGCGCGGCACCGGCGAGCAGAAATGCACCGCGTCGGCCAGCGCCGAGCCGGGCCTGTCGGCCCGGGATTCGACCGCCATCGAGGTCGTCGCCCCCCGTCTGGACATCGCGGTGACAGGCCCCGGCATGCGCTACCTGGACCGGCACGCGGTGTTGACCTTGAAGGTAACCAACCCCGGCACGGCGGCCGCCAACCACGTCACGCTCACCGATCAGGTGCCGCCTGGCTTCAAGGTGGCGCGCTGCAGCGGCGAGGGGCGGCACGATTTCATCTCGCGTTCGGTGGTGTGGTTCCTCGGCGACGTGGGGCCAGGCCAGAACAAGGAAGTGACGCTGGACCTGGTCGCCATCAATCCGGGAGAGCACAAGCACCGGGCCACCGTGACCGCCGCGCGCGGCCTGCGCGCCGACTCCGAGTTGGTCACCCGCGTCGAAGGCTTGCCCGCCCTGTTGATGGAACTGGTCGATCTTGACGATCCGGTCGAGGTGGGACGTGAGACGGCCTACGAGATCCGCGTGACCAACACCGGGACCAAGCCCGAGACGAACCTCCAGGTGGTCTGCACGCTGCCCGAGCAGATGGCGTTTCTGTCGGCCAAGGGTGCGGGCGGCTGTCCCTTCCAGGTGAAGGGCCGCGAGGTCACCTTCAGTCCGTTGCCGCAGCTCGCCCCGCGTGCCGATGCCATCTATCGCGTGGCCGTGCGCTGTGTCACGGCCGGTGACGTGCGCTTCCAGGCGCGGATGAAGGCCGACGGCCTGACCAATCCCGTGCTGCGGGAAGAGAGCACGCGCGTCTACGGCGACGAGCCCAGCGTCCCCGTCCGCAAGCAGTGAGCGCCTCCGCCTTGCCGATGAAGACGAACGGCAGGAGACGACCAACGAGCCGCGCGTGTTCGTAGTCCCGCCTTTAGGCGGAACCGCGCCCAACCGCCTAAAGGCGGGACTACGAACACGCGCGGCTCGTTGGTCGTGTTTTTTCCGCTCCGCATCCCTGCTCAACAATCGGCGCAAATCGTTGGCGAATTTCCTGGCGAACCGCAGATAGTAAATAACCAGTCACGTCTTGTCGCTGCGGCCTCAAGGGTGACTCTCCTTCCGTCGATCCGCTCCAGGATCGCACGGAACCCCCTGGAATGTGCGCCGATGGTCGACACGGATCCGACTCTGTTCGTGCGCCTGTTGCTGCAGCATCAGGATACTTTGCTGCGCTACATCCTGCCGCTCGTCGGCCACCTCGACGATGCTCAGGACGTGCTCCAGCAGACCGCCCTGGCGCTGTGGCAGAAGTTCGACCAGTACGATCCGGAGCGACCGTTTCTGCCCTGGGCCAAACGGTTCGCTCACAACGAAGTCCTGATGCATCACCGCAAGCAGCGCCGCTACACCTTCCTGACCGAGGAACTGATTCAGACGCTGAGCGAGCGTCAGGGAGAGCAGGAACTGGAGGCGGAACAGCGACGCAGTGCCCTGCAAGCCTGTCTGGACAGTCTCCCCAAAGCCGACCGGCAGTTGCTCACGGAGCGCTACGCCGAGGCGGGGATGACGGTGCA
>DASPXY010001353.1:0-6327 GCA_035637055.1 Gemmataceae bacterium
AGGCGGATACCGCGATCGCTGGCCGCGGCCAGCAGACGGCCATCCGGGGAAAAGGCGAGCGCCTCGATGTATCTGTCGTGCGGCAGGCGATGCAACACCCGTCCAGTGGCAGCGTCGGAGATGAGGATCTCCCTGTCACCCGAGGCAAAGAGTTTGCCGTCGGGAGACAGCTGTGCCGTCGCCGGTGTCAGGCTCGCGTCCGGCAGGGGTGTCGCAGGGTTCTTCTCGCCCCCTGCGGCGTTCGCCGCGAGCAACAGTGCGTACAGGAGCAGCCCCCCGCGCAGGAAATGACAGGCGGGCGGCACGGAGCGCTGGATCATCGTTGAATCCCCCTGCGAGGTAGGTTCCGCCACGGGTCGTCGGAGCATTCACGGCGCCCCGGCCTTGACGTTGGCGAGTCGTTGGAGGGCTGCCTTTGACTCCTCGGTGAGCCAGGCGCCGGGCGCTCCCTTTGCGAGCGCTTCGAGCACTTGACGCGCCTCCGGGGTGCCGATGCGTTCCAACGACTGTAACGCCCTCCACGTGCGCAACTCCTCCGCCGAGAGCGTGAGCCCCGCCGCTCGTTCCAGCAGTGTTTCAAGACACTGCTGGCGCAGCCGCGGTGCTGGCTTTTCCCGCAGAGCACGCTCCAGGGCAGGAACGGCCAACTCCCTCCACTTTTCCAGCTCCTTCATCGCCTTGTCGTGCTCGGCAGCGTCCGGACTGCCCAGATCGGCAATCAGGCGGTCGAGCACCCCCGGTCCCGGGGCGACGACGGGCTTGAGGCGTTGCTTGAAGAACGGCACGCTCTCCTTCGGGGAGTTGACAAACGCGAAGATGGTCCGGTACGCCTTCGCGGCGTCCTCGCTCGCCAAATCCTCCCAGAGTTTCTGGAGGTCCTTTGGCGAGAGTTTCGTGTCTTTCTGCGCGGCTGGCTGGGCCGCAGGGGCGGTTACGACCAGTCCAAGGGCCACCGCCAAGCACAGGCACGGACAGGATCGCTTCATGGTCATCTCCAATCGGGAAGGTGACGTCTTGGAGGATCGATCACGGCGTGAAGGCTTTGAGTTTGGCGTTCCGTTTCAGAGCCGCCTTCGCCTCCTCGGTCGCCCAGGCCCCCGGCGCTCCCTTCGCGAACACGTCGAGCAAGGCATTTGCCTCCGCCGTCCGCATGTGCTCGATCGCCTCCAGTGCTCGCCAGACGCGCAACTCCTCCGCCGAGAGCGTCAATCCCGCCGCCCGTTCCAACAAGCGCTCGACGCGTCGGAGCATCTCCAGTGACACTTTCGGCGCTTCGTTCTTCTTCATCGCCTCGTCGGCTTGTTTCTTGATCTGCTCCAGGGCCGGCACAGCCAGGGGGCCCAACTTCTCGAGTTCGGCCATTGCCTTCTCGCGGTCGGGGAAGCGCCTGCTATCGAGGTCAACAATCAGCCGGTCGATCACACCGGGTTCGGGGCCAACGACTGGCTTGAGCCGCTCTTTCATGAACGGCACACTCTCCTTCGGGGCGCCGGCAAACGCGAAGATGGCCCGGTACGCCTTGGCGGCGTCCTTGCCAGCCAGGTCGGCCCACAGGGACTCCAATTCCTTGGCCGACAGTTTGTGCTCGCCCTTCGCTTGCGGAGATTGCCCGCCCGAGGTGGTCGCTGTTAGCATCAGGGCGGCAGTCAACAGGCAGAATCGATATTTCACCATGGCCATCTCCCATGTAGACGAGTCGGCCCCTGCGGTCGCGGGGTTTCTCAATAGCTCATGTGTCGGCGCCGCGACAATCCTTCGCGGTCCTGCGACCCAGCAGGGGAACCCAGCTATCCACTACTTTCGCCGGAAGGCCGCTCGCACACAAGACCGTGAAGGATTTTTCGAGACGATCGTCAAGGGAGGGCATCGAATTAGAACGGTGTCGTTCCTTTGGTACGCAATCTGGATGCCGGAGAGAAGCCCCACGGACGGCATAAGCATTGCTGTTGATTGGAGAGGTGGTTCGGAAGGCTGATTCGCCAACATCTCGAAGGAGGTTCTCTCATGGCCGCCAATGCCGACCCGATGACGAAAAAGATGTCCGAAGCCAGCGCGAAGCCCGAGGACCGCGGCGGGGCCGGAACGCCGAAGAAGGGGGATCGCTTCCGTTGCGAACGCTGCGGGATGGAAGTCCAGGTGACACAGGACTGTCACTGCTCCGGCAGCGAGCACGCGGAGTTCAACTGTTGCGGACAGGCGCTGCGCAAGGTCTGAACGAGCCTCCCCTCTCCCGCCAGGGGAGAGGGGTTGACCCGCTTGCGGGTTAGCAGGCGCCAGACTGCTAACCCGCAAGCGGGTCAACCCTTCATTCCTCCAATCGCTCCAGCCCGGTCAGCGCCGGCCCGTTGACGACTTTCCCGCGGACGTCGAAACGCGAGCCGTGACAGGGACAATCCCACGTCTTTTCCGTCGGGTTCCAGTCCACGACGCAACCCAGGTGCGAACACGTTGCCGAGACCTTGTGGACGCGGCCCGCTTCGTCACGGTAAACGGCGACCTTATGTAGCCCCCGGCGCATCACCGCCGCATCCCCCGGCTTGATGTCATCGACAGATCGCACCTCGCCCGGCGTTAGCCAGTCCACGTATTGCACCGCCGTGTTGAGGTTCTCCTTGAGGAACGTCCACGCCGAGCGCAGCGTCTTGCGCGACGGCTCGTACAGCGCCGTCCAGGCATTTTCCTTGCCGGTGATCAGGTCGGTCAGCAGCATACCGGCGATGGTGCTGTGCGTCATGCCGTGGCCGGAATCGCCCGTCGCGATGAACACGTTCGGCTCGTCGCCGGGATTGTGGCCGATGTACGCCAGCGAATCCATCGGCTCCATGATCTGGCCGGACCAGCAGAATTCGGGCGACGGTGCTTCCGGGAAGCGCTCCTTCGCCCAGGCATAAAGGCGACTAAACCGCTCGTCTGTGTCGTGCGCCTGGCCGGTCTTGTGGTCCTCGCCGCCGACGATCAGGTAATCGTCCGCGTCTGTGTGGCACTGCAGGCGAACGTAGTGATACGGCTCGGCGGTGTCCCAGTACAGCGCCCGCGGCACCGACCCTCGCGGCACCCGCAGGGCAATGGCGTAACTGCGATAGGGAAACTGCTTGGTGTGCATCGTCACCCAGTCGTTGACCGGTGTGTTCGTGGCCACGACCAGCGCGTCGGCCTGCACCGTATGACCTGCGTGAGTCGTCGCTTGTGCTGGGGTGCCGCCCTCGAACTTGTCCACGCGGCTGCGAACGAAAATGCGCCCGCCCAGGCGCCGCAAGGCCGTCGCCAGCCCAGACAGGTATTTCATGGGGTGGAATTGTCCCTGATGGGCAAAGCGCAGGGCCGCCCCGGTGTCGAACGTGGTCAACGGGGCCCGGCGGACGCGCTCCACCTCCAGGCCGGCGCGGCGCGCGGCGTCGAGTTCGCGGTCGAGGATAGACGTAGATTCGCCGGGCGGCACGAACAGGTAGCCGTCGAGGCGCTCGAAATCGCAGGCGATGTGCTCAGCGCGGGCGATGGCCTCGATGCGATCGATGGCAGCGCGATGGCTCTCGGCCGCCAGGCGCGCCCCCTGCTCGCCATGTAGTTGCTCAAGGCGGTGGTAGTAATCGTCGAGGGCGCTGGCGAGGTGGGCCGTCGTCCGCCCCGTCTCGCCGCTGCCGACCTCCCCGGCCTCCAGCACCACCGTCTTCTTGCCGGCGCGCTCCAGCAGATAGGCGGTGGTCAGCCCGGCGATGCCGGCGCCGACGATGCACACGTCGGCGCGCGTGTCCTCGTTGAGCGGTCCCAGGTCGGGAAGTCCGTCCGGCGGCAGCCAGACCGAGGTCGAACCGTGCGGCGCGGCCTGCGACATGGATGCTCTCCTTTGCGGCGCGGTGATTGTTCGTCGCACTGCAAAGAGTCGCAAACCTGGTGCCGTTCGGCACACGCCTTGCTTTTGGACAGGAAGCCAGCCCCCACGATACAATCAGCTTCATGGCGCCAATGATCTTGATCGTCGACGACGAGCCGGACCTGGAACTGCTAATCCGCCAGCGTTTCCGCCAGCAGATCCGCGAAGGCGTCTATCAGTTCGCCTTCGCCCGCCAGGGGCAGGAGGCCCTTACCCGCATCCGGGCCGGCGGCGTTGACCTCGTGCTGAGCGACATCAACATGCCGGTCATGGACGGCCTGACGCTGCTGGCCCACCTGCGCGAACTGCGGCCGCGCCTCGGCGCCGTCATCGTTTCGGCCTACGGCGACATGCGCAACATCCGCGCCGCGATGAACCTTGGCGCTTTCGACTTCCTGACCAAGCCGATCGACTTCCACGACTTTGAGGTTACCGTCACCAAGACGCTCCAGCAGATCGAGGATCTGCGCCGGGCCGACACCGACCGCGAACGGCTCATCGCGGTGCAGCGTGACCTGCAGACCGCGGCGGAAATCCAACGCTCGTTCCTGCCGCCGCCCTTTGGGGAGGGCCGGAGCGACTGCTCGCTCGCCGCGGCCATGCTGCCGGCGCGCGCCGTCGGCGGGGACTTTTACGATTACTTCTTCCTCGACGACGACCGCCTCGGCCTGGTGATCGGCGACGTGTCGGGCAAGGGAGTGACGGCGGCCCTGTTCATGGCAGTCAGTCGCACGCTGACCCGCACCGTCGCCCTACGAGGCTGCACGCCCGCCGAGTGCCTGGCGGAGGTCAACCGGCAGCTTATCGCGCAGCGCGACGGCGCCGCGACGATGTTCGTCACCCTGTTCTATGGCATCTTGCACCTGAGCAGCGGCGAGTTGCTCTACAGCAACGGCGGCCACCTACCCCCCTTTTTGCTGCGTGCCGGCGCAGCACCGCAAACCCTGACAGGGAAGGGCCGCCTCGTGGGCGCGCTGGAGGACGCCGCCTATCAGACGCATCGCCTGGAATTGCAGCCAAACGACATCTTTTTTCTCTACACCGACGGCATCACCGAGGCACGTAACGCGGCGGACGAACTCTTCACGGCGCGGCGCCTGGAAGAGAGGCTGAGCCGCGCGGACCGAGCCGCCGCGGAGACGGTCGTCCGCTGTGTGCTCGATGCCGTCGGCCACTTCACGGCGGGCGTGCCTCAGTCAGACGACGTGACAGCGCTGGCGCTGCGCTACACCCGGTAGCAAGCCCACGGGTTGCAACCCGTGGGCTTCACCCAGCGCGGCACATCACCACTGTTGTGGCACGGTCTCCTGACCGTGCCGCGGGGCTTGACCGAAGGTCTCCTCTGGAGTCCCAACACTCAGGGGAGACCTGCGGTCGCAAGAGTGGCACGGTCAGGAGACCGTGCCACAACGGGCGCCGGCTTACGCCGGCCGTTCGCCGACGGCACATCAGGCAAGCAACCGAGGCATCCATGAGCACTGTCCCCGACGCCGGTCGCATCCTCATCGTCGACGACCAGACCAACATCCGCGAAATGCTCTGCTGGTATGTGGGGCGGTTCGGCCATCAAGCGGTGTCGGCGGAGAACGGCCGCGCCGCGCTGGCGTTACTGCGCAGTCAGCCGTTCGACCTCCTCCTGCTCGATGTGCTCATGCCCGAGATGGATGGCTACACCGCCCTGGAACAGATCAAGGCCGATGAGCGGCTGCGCGAAATCCCGGTCATCATGGTGTCGGGCCTGGATGAGATCGACAGCGTCGTGCGCTGCATCGAACGTGGGGCCGAGGACTACCTCTACAAGCCGTTCGACCCGGTGCTGCTGCGGGCTCGCATCAACGCCTGCCTGGAGAAGAAACGGCTGCGCGACGCCGAACGCCGCCGCGCCGAGGAACTGGAGCGCGCCCTCGCTCAACTCAAGGCCGCCCAGCAGCAACTCATCGTTCAGGAGAAAATGGCATCGCTGGGCACCCTGACGGCCGGCATCGCCCACGAGCTGCGGAACCCCCTCAACTTCATTGTGAATTTTGCCGCCCTCGCCTCGGATCGCACCGCGGAGTTGCGCGCTCTCTTGCGAGAGCGAACGGTGGCCGGGCCGGACGGGGAGACCGTGGCAGAGTTGTTCGACGACCTGGAACAGAGTGCGGCGAAGATTCGTGAGCATGGCGACCGGGCGAACCAGATCATCGGCGGCATGTTGCTGCACGCGCGCGGCCAGTCCGGCGAACACGTGCTGACCGATGTGAACGAACTGCTGGCCGAGTACGTCAACCTGGCCTACCACGGTCTGCGCAGCCGGGATCCGTCGTTCAACGTGACCCTGGAGACCGAGTACGACCCGGCACTGCGGCCCCTCGCGGTCATCCCGCAGGAACTGGGGCGCGTGTTCCTCAACCTGATTCAGAATGCGTGCTACGCCGCCTTGGAGAAGGGCAAGCGTGCAGGGCCGGATTTCGTGC
>DASPXY010001354.1:0-9179 GCA_035637055.1 Gemmataceae bacterium
AGGCGGCGGGGGAGAGGCGGAGCAGGTCGGTGCCCGCCGTCCCTGAGACCCCATCGGAGTGGTTGTTGGTTTCATCGATCAGACTGAAGCTGGCGTCCAGCAGGCACCGCTGTTCCAGCGGTTCCAGCCAGAGCGGGTAACTGCGCCGCCGAACTGCCCTGGCGTTCTTGCTGACCTGACGAGTCCTCGAAGCGTTGTTCATGGTGCAAAACCCTTCATGGAAGAAGAAACGAACAAGCCGCATGCACCCAATTGCGTGCGGCAATGCGCGCACAGCGAACGCCGGCCCACGTTGAAGCGTTCACCCTCAAGCCGCGCGCACAACGGACGAGGAACTCCTCTCCCCCCTCTGATGGGGAAAGAGGCAGGGGAACTCGCGCAGCGTGACCCGAGACGAAGAAAACGCGCCAGACGTGCGGCCGTCCTCAACCGAGTAAGCAAACCCCGACGACGGTCTTTCGACAGCGAAGACCGTGTCGCTTGCTAAACCGGACGGAAAGGGCGGATTGGGGCAAAGGCGACGGGGCGATGGGCAGCGAGAGCAACTACCGGGGCGGATGCCTCGGAATCCCTTGGTTTCGGCTCTGGCTCAGCAACGGAGCCTGGTCACTCTTCGGTTCCAGGCCGAAAAGAGCCTTGGATTTAGAGGGCGAACAGGACGCTGCTCCCGCGAAACGACAGAACCGAACTCCCGCTGCGCGCAGGAGAAGCGGTCCCGATCACGACAGCGGCGCACGGACGCTGTGCGCACTCTGGACGAGGTGCTCTCTCACTGTTTCGATTGATGGTGAACGATTAAGGCTGATCGTGGAGCGACTTCAAGGGCATGCCGACAAGCCTCCTTGGGCGTGCCAAGAAAAACTCCCTTCCCGCTGAGCGAATCCACTGCAACGGGGCGAGATGCACGCAGCCGATGGGCTTATGGGGAGAAGTGGGCAAGGCAGCGTACATTGAGGAACGTGTTGAGAAGATACACACCGCAGAACCGGATTTGCAAGAGAAAAACCGAAGAAATGTAAGGAAAATCACAGAAAAATTGCAGGGGGGTGTTCCTGCCTCGGCAGCAGTTGCCGGACGCCGGGGCAAGCACTCGGGGCTGCGGAACGGCGAGCGGTCACCGGGTTCGGCGCCGGCCGGATGCGGCGCGCGTGGGCTGCGGCCAGCGAGGCGTTTTTTCCCGCCTCCACCGTTGTACAATCACAGAGTTCGCTCGCGCCACCCTGCCCCCAGGCACATTCGGGATCGGAACCACATGGCGTTCTTCCAGACCGACAATCTCTGGGTCAATCAGCTGGACGACGGCGTCGCCGCCCTCATTCTTGACATGCCCGACCGCAGCGTCAACGTCCTCGCGCGCCGCGTCCTCGCCGACCTCGACGCCGCCCTGGACCGTGTCGCCGGCGAAAGCTCATTCCGCCTGCTGGTGATTCGCAGCGGCAAGCCTGGCACCTTCATCGCCGGCGCCGACGTCCATGAGCTGTTAGCTCTCGGCAGCCCGGACGAGGCCGGCAAGCTGTCCGAGCACGGCCAGCGTGTCTTCGACAAACTGGCGGCGCTGCCCATCCCGAGCGCGGCGATCATCGGCGGCGCCTGCCTGGGCGGCGGCCTGGAGTTGGCCCTGGCCTGCGATTATCGCGTGGTTCTCGATGGCCCGCGCACGCAGCTCGGTCTGCCGGAGGTCGAGTTGGGCCTGCTGCCGGCCTGGGGCGGCACGCAGCGGTTGCCGCGCGTCGTCGGCCTGGAACGCGCCTTGCAGATCATCCTTGGGGGCCGGCGTCTGGATGTCGCCTCGGCGGTGAAGTGGGGACTCGCGGACGAAATCACCTCTGAAAAAGAGGAACAACCTCCCGTTTGTCTGTCTCACCCCATCAAGCGACCCCTCTGCGGCCTGCCGCTGCGCTCGTGGCGGCAGCGGTTGCTGGAATCGACGGGACTGGGCCGCTGGCTGATCTACCGCGGCACCGAGCGGCTCTTGCGCCGGCGTGTGCCCGACGACATGCCCGCCCCGGCGGAAGCGCTGCAGGCCGTGCGCGTCGGCCTGAAAGAGAGCATGACAGCGGGCCTCGCGTTTGAGCGAGCAGCGGCGGCGCGCCTGGCGGCGACGAGCGCCTGCGGCAATCTCATGCGCCTGTTCCTGCAGCGCGAGGAGGCGCGCAAGCCGTGGCAGGGCAAGCCCGATCCGGACTCGCCGCCGATTCGGCAGGTCGGCGTCGTCGGCGCCGGTACGATGGGCGCGGGCATTGTCCAACTCGCCTTGCTGCGCGGTTGTCAGGTCGTCATTCGCGAGCCGGCCGAGAGCGCCCTGGGCGCGGCCATCATGCGCATCCTCGGCCTGATCACGAAGGCCGTGGAGGTCGGTCTGCTGACGACCGCGGAGGTGCAGAAGACGCTGGCGGCGGTCCACGGCACCACCGCCTGGAAGGGCTTCGCCGACCTCGACCTGATCATCGAAGCGGTCGTCGAGGATCCGAAGATCAAGCGCTCCGTCTTCCGCGAGATGGAGAAGCACAGCTCGCGCTCGACGATCCTGGCGAGCAACACCTCGTCGCTGCGGGTGGCGCCGCTGGGCGAGGATCTGCAGTACCCCGACCGCGTCGCCGGCCTGCACTTCTTCAACCCCGTCCACAAGATGCCGCTCGTCGAGATCGTGCGGACGCCAGCCACCAAGCAGGACGTCCTCGACAGTCTGGCGCGGTGGGTCGTCAGCCTCGGCAAGACGCCCGTGTTCGTCAAGGACAGTCCCGGCTTCCTGGTCAACCGCATCCTGGCGCCGTACTTTCACGAGGCACTGCTGCTGGTCGGCGAGGGCATGCGCGTCGCGCTGGTCGATGAGGCGATGCGGCGCTTCGGCATGCTGATGGGGCCGCTGGAGGTACTCGATCAGGTGGGCCTGGATGTAGCAGCGGATATTGCGGAGTCGCTACAGCCAGTTTTCGCGAACCGTCTGGCCCCGACTGCGGCACTGAAGCAAATGAAGGAGCAAGGTTGGCTGGGGCTAAAGAGCGGAGCCGGGTTTTATCGCTATCGTCGCAGCCGCGCCCGAGAACATAGGGAGGCGATGGAACTGCTGCGCGGCCAGCAGAGCGAGGCCGCGTCGCCGGACGATTTGATGGCGCAAGCGCGTGAGCGGCTGGTCGGCCTGATGGTCAACGAGGCGGCGCTGTGTTTGGGCGAGGGCATTGCCGCCGACGCCGCGACGATCGACCTGGCGATGGTCCTCGGGAGTGGCTGGGCGCCACACCGGGGCGGGCCGCTGCGCTACGCGGAGGAGCGCAGTTACGGTGCGGTGGTCGAGTCGCTGGCCGCCCTCGCCCGGCGGCTCGGCCCGCGTTTCGAGCCGTGCGCGGAATTGCGACGATTGGCAGGTCAATCATCCGGTTAGCCGCTCGTCTCCGGCTCCCCTGTCGCAGCGGGGCTGGGGCTGAGACGAAAGAGCAAGTCTTCGAGGAGTTGATCGTAGGTCACACAGACAATCTGCTTCGAGTTCACGATGACGTGTTCGCGGCGCCACTCCAGACGTAGCCGTTCATCGGCGCGAAGATATTGGTCGCGACCAATGAGGAGCAGGCCGGTGTAGCGGATCGACCGCTTGCCGAAGCGAGCCTCCATGTCGGGCGTGTTCGTCATCACCTGTAACTTGTAAAACCAATCGATGATCTGACTGTAGCCGTCCTCGAACCGGGATGACCAGGCGCGCGTCGCTCTCTTGCCTTGCTTGACAAACAAGCTCTTCGGCCCGGCGTCTTCGTACTCCACGAAGGTGTACGCTTTCTGCGCCCAGTCCCCGATGGCGAAGTCGCAACGGAAGTCGCCGAACAGTGGATACTGCCATGCCAGTCGATCCGGTGAGACCAGCGAGGTGTTGTAGCGCCCAATCAAAGCGCGAAGATGCAAGCGCGATTCAAAGAAATCGTGGAAGACCGCCTCGCCAAGGTCGGCGGAGCCATCAAGGAGAGCCTTGAGCTCTTGCACCTGCTGCCGGCAAATAGACCGATCAAGAACATGAGCCTCGAAGTCAGGCATTCCTTGCCCCTCCCTCACTTGCCAGCCCCGGCGTCAGCTTTCGCGAGGAAGTCGAGCCAAGCCTGAGCTGCAAAGTCCAGCACCTCCGGCTGCTGCCCCTCTGCAGCCCGAATGAAGGCCCGGAGACTCTCATTGATCCGCAAGAGATAAATCGGTTCCTCCCCTGGCAGTCGCTTGACCAAAGCCGGCGGCCACTGGGCCAGCGGAATCTCGCTGAACAAAGCCAAGCGGGCTCGCACTTGTGCCTGTTCGTCCGCGTCTAGCTCGCGGAATGCCCAAACGGCGCGCCGGTGCATTTTGAAGTTGCTGATTTCCATCTTTCGCTCTCCTGACCAGCAGGGATGAGGCCGTGTCGTTCTCAGATGATCACGCCCCGTGATAGTCGATCTCCTTGACCTCCAGGGCGTGCTTCTGGATGAAGTCGCGGCGCGGCTCGACCTTCTCGCCCATCAACGTGCGGAACATCTCGTCGGCCTTCAAGGCATCGTCGAGCTGCACCTTCATCAGCGTCCGCTTCGCCGGATCGAGCGTCGTATCCCAGAGTTCCTTGGGGTCCATCTCGCCCAGCCCCTTGAAGCGCGTGACCGTCAGGCCGCGCTCGCCCAACTTGCGAATCTCCGGCACCAGGTCGCGCAGCTGCGTCAGCAACCGGCGGGCCTCGCCGTTCTCCAGCGTGAAGCGCACCGGCGGCTCGCGACCGGCGATGCGCGGCAGCGGCACCAGGTCGGCGCCCGTCAGGCCGAACTCGCGCAGCCGCTCCAGGCCGCGATTGATGCCGCGCACCTCGTGCAACTCCTGCACATACAACGTCTCGCCGGCGTGACCGTTGCCGTTGCCGTTCTTCGGGGGCGTACCCGGCCGCAACTCATCACCGACGACCAGTTCGTGACCGAGTTCCTCCTGCTTCTGACGGCGGAAGGCATCGACCGCGTCGGCGGTAGCGAACCAATGCTCGGCGCCGCCGACCTGCACGCGATAGATCGGCAGAGAGCCGCCGCGCTCCTTCGCCTGAGCCAGCAGCGCCGGCAAGCCGAGGCTGCGCCGCTCCAGGATCTGCAGGGCGTCCTCCAGGTCGCTGAGCACCCGCACCAACCGCTCCAGCTTCTCGCCGTCGAAAACGGCAGCGGCGCGCGGCGTCACGCCAGGCTCGGCCTTCAGTTCCGCCAACCGCAACCGCGTCCCTTCCAGACCGCGGTCCATCAACTCGCGCACCATCTCGTCGGCCTTCTGCACGAAGCGGACGTGCTTCTTGGCCGTCACCTTGTAGAGCGGCGGCCGGGCGACGAAAACGTGCCCGTCCTCGATCAGCTTGCGCATGTGGCGATAGAAGAACGTCAGCAGCAACGTGCGGATGTGCTGGCCATCGACGTCGGCGTCGGTCAACAATACCACCTTGCCGTAGCGCAAATTACTCAGATCCTCGGCGTTGCCGATATCGACGCCGACGGCGCTGATCAGGTTGCAGATCTCGGCATTGCTCAGCACCTTCTCCTGCTTCGCCTTCTCGACGTTGAGCACCTTGCCGCGCAGAGGCAGGATGGCCTGGTAAAAGCGATCGCGGCCGCTCTCGGCCGAGCCGCCGGCGGACTGGCCCTCGACCAGGAACAACTCGGACTCGTCAGGCTCGCGGCTGGTGCAGTCCATGAGCTTGCCCGGCAGACCGCCCGAGTTCAGGATGCTCTTGCGATCCTTCGCCGCCTTCTTCGCCCTGGCAGCGGCCTCACGCGCCTCGGCGGCGAGGACCACCTTGCCCATGATCTTCTTGGCGTCCTTGGGGTTCTCCTCCAGGTACTTGGCCAGGGACTCGTTGACCGCGCTGATGACGATACCCTGCACCTCGGGATTGTTGAGCCGAATCTTCGTCTGGGACTCGAACTGCGGCCCCGGAACCTTCACACTCACGATCGCAGTCAGGCCCTCGCGGAGATCCTCACCGGTCGGCTGAAGGTCATTCTTGAACAGGTTCTCTTTGTTCCCGTAGGCGTTCAGCGTCGACGTCAGGGCCGACCGGAAGCCGCTCAGGTGCGTGCCGCCGCCGGGATTGTAGGCATTGTTGGCGTAGCAGTGGACGCGCTCCTCTTCCCCGGCCGTATACTGCATGGCCACCTCGACCTGGACGTCATCCACCGTCTTGTCGATGTAAATCGGCTTGTGCAGCGTATCGTCGGCGCGGTTGAGGAACTCGACGAACTCGGCCACCCCACCGGCGTAATGGAATGTCTCCTTCTTGCCGGCGCGCTCGTCGGCAAGTGCGATGCTCAGGCCTTTGTTGAGGAAGGCCAGTTCGCGCAGGTGCGATTCGAGCGTGTCGTAATTGAACGTGGTTTCGTGGAAGATCGCCGGATCGGGCTTGAAGGTAATCTTGGTGCCGGTGCGATTAGCGGCCGCACCGATGTCCTTGACCTCCGTGGTGGGCTTGCCCCGCTCGTACTCCTGCATGTAGACGCGGCCGACGCGGCGCACCTCGGCCTCGGTCCACTCGCTGAGAGCAGTGACGGCCTTGGCGCCCATCCCGTGCAGACCGGCGGAGGTCTTGTAAGTCCGCTTGTCAAACTTGGCGCCGGCGCCGACGGTGGTAAGAACGAGTTCCAGGGTCGAGCGCCCGGTCTCCGGGTGGATGTCCACCGGGATGCCGCGGCCATCGTCGCCAACGCTGATGCTGCCGTCAACGTGGACCACGACCTGAATGTGGTGGCAGAAGCCTGCCAGTGCCTCGTCCACGCTATTGTAAACCAACTCGTAGAGGAGATGGTGCAATCCCTTGGCGCCGGTGTCGCCGATATACATGCCCGGATTCTGACGGATGTGGGCGGCATCGCGAAGCACCCGGACCTTGTCCGATTGATACTCCTCGGCACCGGCAGCAGTGGCGGCGTCCTGGGCAGCGTTCAACTCGGTGTCAGCAACAAGGGTGCGATCGTCACTCATGGTTCTTCCTCAGCGAAGGGGATGGTGCGGGGCGAAAGCCCACGGATGGCCCGTGGCTGGCACTCATCGCTCGTTACTTCTCTTTGGCCCACGCTCCATTACGGAAGCGCAGGTCGTTCACGGTGGTGCCCGACAACCGGCCGCGCAGTTCCTGCAGGAGCCGCCGCTTGTGAAAATGGGCCAACTCCTGCAACAAGGCGGCGTTATCGACCTCCACCTCCAGCACGCCGCGGCGAAGGCCCGCAACGCGCGTATGCTCGGCGAACTCGGCGCCGACGGCCTCGGCCCAGGCCTTCTCCAGATGCAGCCGGCCCTGACGGCGGCCCCAGCCGCGGGCCGCGAACAGCCGGCTCAGGATCTCGCGAAACAGTTCGGGGCCCTTGTCCATCCGCGCTGCCCTCCAAGCCCACGGGTCGCAACCCGTGGGCTTCCGCCGGCATTCATTCCTTCACCACCAGCGGCACCACGACGTACTGGTAATCGCCGGTCTCGTTCTTGAACAGCGCCGGCTTGCCGCCGTCCTCAAGTTCCAGCGTCAGGTGCGCCTCCGGATCCAGCACGCGCAGCATTTCCGTCAGATATTTCGGGTCAAAACTGATCTCGATGCTCTTGCCGTCGTACTCCAGCGGCAGTTCCACATGCGACCGACCCGACGCCGGACCGCGCGCCTCCAACGTCAACTTCTTCTTGGCGAAGGTGAAAACGACCCTTTTGCTCTCCTTGTCGTCGGTCATGATGGCCGCCTGCTTTACTGCCGTGTGGAACGGGCCGACCGTCAGGGGAATCTTGGCGCTGGCCTTCTGCGGGATCACGCGGCGGTAGTCGGGGAAGCGACCCTCGACCAGACGACTGTAAATCATCGCCCGCTCGGTCTTGATCAAGACTTCGTTCGGCCGCAGACTCACCTGTACCAGTTCGTCCTCTTCCTGGAGGTTGCGCTCCAGCAGGCTCATCGCCTTGGCCGGCACGACCGGAGCTTGCCCCTTGGTGCTGTGGCCGCCGTGCGCCGTCGCCAGCCCTTCGGTCAAGGCCAGTCGGCGGCCATCGGTCGCCACCAGGCGCGCCTTGCCGTCCTCCAACTCCCACAACACGCCCGTCGTGGCGCCGAACTTGGCCGGCTCGGCGGCGGTGGCAAACGCGGTACGCCGGATCATCTCGCGCAGCACGCCGGCGCTCATCTCGTGATACTTCTCCTCGGCAAAGGCCGGCACATCGGGAAAGATGGCAGGATCCTCACCGGGCATCTCGAACTCGTTGAACTGACCGCGCACGATGCACGTATCCGGCCCGGCCTCAATGGTCAATTCCTCGTCGGTCGCCTCGCGCAAAATCGAAATGAGTTTCGTCGTGGGCAGGATCGCCTCGCCCGGCTCCTCGACGCGAACGCTGCGCACCTCCAGGCGAATGCCGATCTCGAGGTCGGTCGCCATGAGCGTGCAGCGTTCCGGTTCGACGATGGCCTTCAAACTTTTCAGCACGGGTTTGACGTCGCGCGTCGCGGTGGCCACGCTGGCCAACTGACAGGCGGCTAACAATCCCTCGCGGTGGCAAAGTGCCTTCATGCACGTCCTCCTGTCTTCTTTCCCCTGCGGGTTGTCACCCTGGAAAAAACAAGGTTCTAGTCTTTACCCAGCAGCAGTAGTTAAGAGCGCCCCGGATGACGTTCATAACTGCGCCGGAACGTCGTTTCCTCTTCTATTTTCGGCGGTTACATCCACGCCCCTGTTGTGGAAAAGCCGTTGACGCCTGGTCGTTATCGCGTTGCTGCCGGTTGACCGGATTGCCCCCTTCGGTCCTTGCGGCTGACGCGACCACGTTGTGAGCAGCCCTCGACCGGAACCCGCCGAACGGTTAACAGCTTTTCCACAAGGCCCTGTTTCTCCCCGCTTGCGGGTTAGCACTCTCCCGACTGCTAACCCGCAAGCGGGAGAAACAGGGACCATCACGTCAGTTCCGCGTGGAGCTGACGCACCGCGCCGGACAGGGCGGCGTCACTGTCGAGAGCCTGTTCGACCTTGCGACAGGCGTGCAGGACCGTGCTGTGATCGCGGCCGCCGAAGTAGGCACCAATCTGCTCCAACGATAACCCGGTCAACTGCCGGGCGAGATACATGCCGACCTGGCGCGGCAGCAGGACGCCGCGGTAACGGCGGCGCGACTGCAGCTGTGCCGGCTCGACGCGGAAATAGCCGCCCACGCGCTCCGCGATGCGTTCGACGGTAATGCGG
>DASPXY010001355.1:0-13367 GCA_035637055.1 Gemmataceae bacterium
TGAGATTTGGTGGGAACCCTGTCGGCAGCATCATCGGCCTGTCTGGACCGACGATTACTCGAACCTGCTCAGTGTGCTGACGCTGGGGACGGACGACTACTGGATTCTCGGCATCGCCTTGCTCGTGGGGATTCTCCTTCCATTCGCGGTGGCCGGCGCGGAGGCTGGGGTGATTGCGCGGCGCCGGCAGAAGGCGAAGCTGGCCGCCGGGTGAGCGTGTCCGTTTTGGGAGCCCGAAGCGCCAGCGAGAGGCTATCCCTCGCTGGCGCTTCGGGCTCCCAGCAGTCTGCGCCGCGAGAAAAATCGGGAAGGCGTGTCCGCCTGATGAATCCAATCTGCATAACTCGATAGAGCGGGACAACGCGACCGAGTAAGCCCGCAGCGCCTGGCCTCATCTCCGAGGCCGGGGTTCCCCGTTTCTTCAGAGGAGAAGAACGGCCATGGTCCACACACAAACTACATCCTGGCTGGGCAATGCTGCCCCGTCGCGTGGGGGCTGGTCCGCGGTGTGTGAGGCGCGGCTAACTTCGCTTGCGGACATGGACTGGGTCATCGAGGCCATCCTGGGCGAGATGGGCACACACGGTTACGGAGAAAGCGACGTCTACGGCATGCGCTTGTCGTTGGAGGAAGCCATCACGAACGGCCTGAAGCACGGCAACAAGCAGGATCCAGCGAAGGGCGTTGAGGTGACGTGGGAGGTGGACGGCCAGCACGTGCTGGCGACCATCGAGGACGAGGGGGCAGGCTTCGACCCGGCTCACCTTGCCGATCCGTTGTCGGCGGATGGCGTGGTGTGTCGCTCAGGTCGGGGCGTCCTGTTGATGCAACACTATCTCACCTGGCTGCGCTACAACGAGCGTGGCAATCAGGTAACTTTGTGCAAATATCGGAGCGTAAGTTGATGGGGCCGACGTCGAGAGAGGCAGGCTGGAGTCTGGAGGAACGAGGGCGGGCGACCGGGTCGCACCGCCCTTGTTCTTTTTTCCCTCTCGAGCGCGGCGCGGCCGCGCCGCTTTCTTTCCTTTGGGCTAGCGGACAGAACCCCTCCCCCCAACCCCCTCCCCGCAACGGAGAGGGGGAGCAAGCCAAACAGTATCTCTTCTTCTCCCCCTCTCCGTTGCGGGGAGGGGGTTGGGGGGAGGGGTTCTCACGTCGCGCGTCGGGGCTATCTCGCCCTCGGAGACGGCGATAAGATGTGCTCATGGGACGATTTTCGGCAGTTGGCGTTGGGCCAGGCGATCCGGAACTGCTGACCGTCAAGGCAGTCAACCGGATCCGCGCCGCGCACGTCCTGTACCACGCCGGGCCGCGGCTGAATGAGGGCCGAGCCTGGCAGATCATCGCCGGTCTGCTGCGGCCGGAACAGCAGGTGCGCCTCCTGTTCGCCGAGCCGATGCGGGCGGTCAGCGCCCGTGACGACAAGAGCGCCTACCGCCCCGCGGTCGAGCGCATCGCCGCCGACTGCCGCGCTGGCCTGGATATCGTGCTCGTCGCGGAGGGCGACCCGACGCTCTACAGCACGACGTCGTATGTCTGGCAGCTGCTCGGCGAACTGTACCCCGACGTGGCCATCGAGATCGTCCCGGGGGTCAGTTCGCTGACGGCGGCGGCGGCGCGCGTCGGCTGGCCGCTGGCGCAGAAGGACGAGACGGTCGCCGTCGTACCGGCGTGTTATCAGAGCGACAAAGTGCATGAAATGGTCGAGCGGTTCGACACGGTCTGTCTTTTCAAGGTCGTCGGGGTGCTGCCGGACATGGCCGAGGCGGTTGCCTCGTTCGGCGCGGAGCGTGAAGCGGTGTACGTCGAGAACGTGGGCGGCGCCGCGGAGTGGGTCACGCACAACCTGAGCGAGGCAGCCGGTCGCCATCATTACTTCGCGCTCATCTTAGTTCGGCGGACGCAGGATCGGGCGAGCGGGGGGCGTCAGCCCCCTGATGCTCCCGAGTATCAGGGGGCTGACGCCCCCCGCTCGCCGGGCAAAGTGTGGGTCGTCGGACTCGGTCCGGGCGACGTGCGTTTGCTCACGCCGCAGGCCGAGGAGGCGCTGCGCTCGGCCGAGGTCATCGTCGGTTATGACGGCTACCTGCGATCACTCGCTCCGTTGCATTTGCCTGGCGAATTGCGCGACAGTCCGCTCGGCGCCGAACAGGAGCGGGCGGCGCTGGCCCTGGAGTTGGCGACGGCGGGGCGGCGTGTGGCCCTGGTGTCGAGCGGCGATGCGGGCGTCTACGGCATGGCGAGCTTGCTGCTGGAAACGGCGGAGCGGCTGCCTGGCGTCGAGGTCGAGGTGGTGCCCGGCGTGACGGCGGCTCTGTCGGCGGCGGCGCTGCTCGGTGCCCCGCTTGGCCACGACTTCGCCTGCATCAGCCTCAGCGACCTGTTGACGCCCTGGCCCATCATCGAGCGCCGTCTGGAGGCGGCCGGGGCGGGCGATTTCGTCGTCGCGCTCTACAACCCGATCAGCCGCAAGCGTACCTGGCAGTTGCCGCGCGCCCGTGAGGTGCTCCTGCAACATCGACCACCCGAGACGCCCGTGGGCCTGGTGGATCGGGCGTTTCGGGCGGGAGCGCGGATGTGGCGGACGACGCTGGGCGAACTGTCCGGCGATGGTGTCGGCATGGAGACGCTGTTGGTGATCGGGAACAGCCGAACGCGCGTGCTCAACGGTCGCCTGGTGACGCCGCGCGGTTACCCAAGGGGCGGGGAGCCATGCGATCCTCCGCTGGGCGAACCGACCCGAAACACCCCGGAGCGCCGATGAGCGGACCACTTGAACCGGGGCGGCGCATCCTCGCAGAGAGTTTCGCGATCATCGAGCGCGAACTGGGGCCGCACACCTTGCCGCCGTGGGCCTTCGCCGTGGTCAGGCGGATGATTCATGCCAGCGGCGACTTCGAGTTCGCCACGACGCTGCGCTACAGCAATGACTTCGAGGCAGCAGTGCGTACGGCGCTGCCCGGTGGGGCCGTGGTGGTGACCGATACGGAAATGGTGCTCCTCGGCGTCCGCACGATCCTTGCTGCCAGGCGAAGACCGGCGCCGTGCTGCTACTTAAACGATCTGCGAACACCGCCACTCGCCGCCGAAACGGGCCTGACGCTCTCCGCGGCCGCGATGCGTTTGGCACGCCGCGAACAGCCTGCGCCAATCCTGGCGATCGGCAACGCCCCAACGGCCCTCGACGAAGCACTGCGTTTGATCGAGGAGGAGGGTTGGCGGCCGGCGGCCATCGTCGGCATGCCGGTCGGTTTCGTCGGGGTTGCGGAGGCGAAACGGCGCTTGCTCGAACAGACGTGCGTGCCGTACCTTACCTGTGTTGGCCGCAAGGGCGGGTCCGCCGTGACCGCTGCCGCCATCAATGCCCTGGTCGAGATGAGCGCTCCCGGATGAGCTTGGAGGGCACGTCAGCTACCTTCGTGGGGGGTGAGGATGGAGCCGCTGCCGGGGTCTGGCTGGGCCGGTTCCCCAAAGGCCGATGCCCTGCTAACCATTGCCAGGCTGATCCATCAGGTCGCCGATAAATTGATTGACGCCCTCATGATCGAAGAGAACCGGGATACCCCCCGCCTTGATGAAAATGGCCATTCCGTCTCGCACCACCAGGGCGTCCGGATAGTCAACCTCAAAGCGATCCCCGTTCACCAACGCTACCGTAAATGGGCGGAACGGGGTACGTCGCTTGAAGGCGTTCAACGCCTGGTCAAAGCTGTCCGCCTGCATGTTCGCTCCTGGAGTTGTGTTGTGGGAAAAACCTCCAGGATCCTACCACAACCGCGCATGCGCGGCAAACTCGGCCTGCCGCCGAGCCAGGCAGTTGATTTGGCGGCGCTGTTCCGGCCGTTTGCCAGCTGCCCGACACGCCAGGGCCTATCTGCTCGCAAGGCCGGGCGGTAAGATGGCGGTAGCGACCCAACGCGGACGGGCCTGGCCGATCCTCGCGAGTTGGCGGCATGAGCGATAACAGAGATGACATTTGGGTTGAATTGCAGGCGCGGGCCGAGCGCGCACTGGAGCACCCGAAGGATTTGGACGTTCGTGAGACGATTCGCCGATACGGCTCGCTGTGGCGGTTGTGGCGCTTCCCTTCCGTGGGAGTGCTGACGGCCTGGACGGTATTGATGCCGGGCCGCAAGACAGTGCCCGGGGCGCCGCCGCGCGTGCGCGAGGTAACGTGGGATCGCCCGGCCGACAACCAGCGCCTGTTCGGTCCCGAGCCGAGCCTGGCCGCGCAGCCGACGCTGCGCGTTCGTGACGCCCTGTTGCCGCCGGACGAGTTGCAGCGCTTCATCGACGCGGGCGCCAGTATCGCGGTGCCGCTGCTCGCCTTCTCGAAGGCGGCGCCGGTCGATGAGGATCTTTTCGGACTGGAAACCTACGAAGTGTCGCCGTACGTCCGGCTGCAGTGGTGGGGCGAGGGGCCGCAGCAGTGGCGTCCGTTCCTGGACTGGGTCGCCGGACTGCGGGTGTTCCTCGGTCGCCATCTCGACGAGGCGAGTTGAAGTTGCATGGCCAGGCCGCCGCACAAGATCGTTCGCGGTCATACCGTCCCGCCGCGCGACACCAGCGGTCGTCGCGAAGGCTTCACCACCGGCACCGCCGCTGCCGCCGCCGCGAAGGGCGCCTGTCTCGTCTTGCTCGAACGAGGTTGGCCGGAAACCGTCGCCGTCCACCTGCCCATCGGCCGGACGTTGGAGGTTCGCATCAACACGCTGGAATGGAATGGGGCGACGGCCTCGGCCAGTGTGGTCAAGGACGCGGGCGACGATCCGGACGTGACCCACGGCGCCGAGATCTTCGCCGCGGTGCGGCGCGTGGCGGAGTCGGGCGTGCAGATCCGTGGCGGCGTCGGCGTTGGCGTTGTCACGCGGCCGGGGCTGGAGTTGCCCGTCGGTAGTCCGGCGATCAACCCGGTGCCGCAGCGCATGATCCGGCAGGCAGTCCTGGAAGTCCTCGAAGACCCCGCCGCGGGCGTCGAGGTGACCATCAGCGTACCGAACGGCGAGGAACTGGCACGGCGCACGTTCAACGCCCGTCTGGGGATCGTGGGGGGCATCTCGATCCTGGGCACGACCGGCATTGTGCGGGCGCTGTCCACCGCCGCCTGGCGCGCGTCGGTCGTGCAGGCCATCGACGTTGCGGCGGCGAACAGTGTCGCCCATATCGTCCTGAGCACCGGCGGCCGCACCGAACGCTTCGCGCAAGCGCTCTACCCGCACCTGCCGGAGATGGCCTTCGTGGAAATGGGCATTTTCACGGGCGATTGTCTCAAACGCGCCGCCGAGCGTGGAGTGCCGCGCGTGTCGGTCTGTGCGATGATCGGTAAGCTGTCGAAGATCGCTGCGGGCAAGATGCAGACGCACGTCGCCGGCAACCAGGTCGATTGTGCGTTCCTGGCACAGGTCGCCCGCGAACTCGGGGCGCCGGCGGAGTTGGCGGCAGCGGTCGCAGCGGCGAATACCGCCCGGCACGTCCAGGAGTTGATCGAGGCGGGCGGTTTCGGTTGCTTTTTCGTTCGGCTGTGTGAATTGGCCGCCGAGCAGTGCGCGGCGGTGGTCAAGGGCGGGCCGGCCATCGAGGTGGTGTTGTTCGACTTCGACGGGCGGATCCTGGGGACGGCGAACTGATGAATCCACAGGTGGCAGTGATCGGTATCGGAGCGGACGGGGCTGCGGGGCTGCGCCCGGAAATGATCGAGCGGATCGTTCACGCCGACTTCCTCGCCGGTGGCGAGCGGCACCTCGCCCATTTTCCCCAGGCGCGCGGCGAGCGGTTTGTGATCCGAGATAACCTGGCGAGCCTGCTTGGCGAACTCGGCCGACGTTATCCTGAGCAGCGCTGTGTGGTCCTCGCCTCCGGGGATCCCCTCTTCCACGGCGTGGGCAGGATTCTCCTTGGGAGCCTGGGCCCTGAAGTCCTCCGCATCGAGCCTGCCGTCAGCAGCATGCAGCTGGCGTTCGCTCGTGTCGGCTATCCCTGGGAGCACGCCGCGCTGGGCAGCGTTCATGGCCGCGACGTCCGCGTGAACCTGTTGCCCTTGCTCGGCAGGGGCGTAATCGGCTTGTTCACGCAGGACGGCGATAGCCCGGCTGCCGTGGCCCGCTTCTTTCTGGAACGCGGCCTTAGCGGCTACAAGGCTGTGGTCGGCGAAAACCTGGGCGCTGCCGCCGAGCGCGTAACTCGCTGGCCGACCCTCACGAACCTTGCGGAGCAGTGCTTCGGACCGCTGAACTACTTGATCCTCCTGCGCACGGGCCTCCCCTGGCCTGATGTCGAGCGCAACCGCGCCCTCGTCCCCGGCGTCCCTGACGAGGCATTTGCCCGGCCAGACGATGGCCCCGAGGTGATGACACGCCAGGAGGTGCGCTCGGTCGTGCTCGCCAAGTTGCTTGGTTCCACCGACCCTGGCGATACCGTCTGGGACATCGGCGCCGGCCTGGGCACGGTGTCGGTCGAGATCGCCGTGTTGCGGCCGCACCTGGAGGTCATCGCCGTCGAGCGCGACCCAGCGCGGGCTGTTTTCCTCCGGCAGAACCGCGAGCGCTTCGGCGCCTACAATGTCCGCGTGGTGGAGAGCAGCGCACCGGAAGCGCTGCACGCCGAAACCCAGTCGCCACGATTGGTCTTCGTCGGCGGGTCGGGCGGACGACTCACGGACATCCTGACCACTGTCGCCGAACGGCTCGCTGCGGGCTGCCGCCTGGTGGCCAGCTTCGTCACCCTGGAGCACCTGACACTGGCGCTGGAGTCCATCCGCGCGCTAAAATGGCCTTTTGAGGTCACCGAAGTCCACATAGCGCGGAGTGACACCCTCGCCGGCCTGACCGGGCTGAAACCGCAGCGCGGCGTCTTTCTGCTTCGGGCAGATAAACCGTCGAGCGGCGCGCAGACGATCGAGCGAGGGGAGTTGGTGCCACGATGAGCGACAAGGCGACAGCCTTGGTCCAGCAAATGGTCGATGCCGGGGAGTGGGCCAATCCGCGTCTCCTCGACGAGATCCTGGCCGAGGGGAAGGACGCGGTCGAGCCCTTGCTCAAGATTGTGCGCCAACACCCGCACGGCTGGCCGCAGGAGGCCCCTCTGCTGCGTGCCCTCTCGCTGCTCGCCATCCTTCATCCCCCAGAAGCCATCTCACCCCTGCTTGGTCTGTTTCGAGAGTACGATGACGAGGGGATGTTCGAGTTGCTCGCGGAGGCCCTTGTCGGCTTCGGTGCTGAGTTGGTGGAGCCCGCGCTGGCCGTCGTGCAGGATTTCACCTTGTCGTACCACGCCCGTGCCCAGGCGGCGATGGCGGCCGCGCATGCTGTGCAGGGCAACGCCGAGTGGCGGCCGGCCGTCGCCGCCGTGCTCCGCGAACTCCTCGCCGAGTGTCTTGCCCTGGTCGGCGAAGCCAGGGCCAATTCTGAAGACGGCGAGGACAACGAGGACCGGGAGGAGGATTACTTTGACAATGAAGACGATCTTGGTTATCAACTCATGGACCCCGTTACCGATCTCGTCTGGGAGCTGGCCGACCTTGCCGATGTGCAAGGCCGGGATCTCATCAAGGATGCATTCGAGGCCCAACTCGTGGATCCGGAGGTGATCGACGAAGCGACGGTGGATGAGCATTACGGAGAACATCCACCACCGCCGGAGCCGTTCGACCCGCACGCCCTGCTCACGGAGTATCGGGCACAGTACCGCGACTATGAGGCCGAGCAGCGTCGCGCGACCCGGGGGGGACGCCGGGCGACCGCGGCGCCGAGCCCGCCACCGCTGTCGGAATCCCCGGAGCCCTTTGGTCCGAGTCAACCCTTCTACAAGACGGAGAAACCAGGTCGCAACGACCCCTGTTGGTGCGGCAGCGGCAAGAAATACAAGAAGTGCCACATGCAGCAGGACCAGCAGTAGCTCCCTTCCTATGCCTGCGTGAGCGCCCAGGTCAGCCACAGCGACAGCCCAAAGGCGATGCGCAGGCCGACCTGTACCGTCACCCACCAGAGGGTCGTATTGAGCATCTGGCTGGCTTCGATCAGCGCCTTCTGCACCTCGACGGCAACCATGCGTCGCGGATTGACAAGGCCGAGCGTGAAGACGCTCACCACCGTCGCCGTCTTCGAGCGCAGCCAGTATTCCGCCTGATCGAAATACTTCTCCATCTCGGCACGCTCGATCTCGCCGACGACAAGAATGCCGTACAGGTCCACGCCAAACATCGCCAGCGCGAGGGGGACAACCACTGCCAAGGCGAGCCAGTGCTGGGCCAGTTCGCCGGCGGTGAGTTGTGCCTGCGGCCAGATCTCGTGCGAGGCGGCGAGTTGCACCAGCGATAGCGCCAGCGCGAGGAAAGCCGGCAGCACGGTAGACCAGGTCAGGAAGATGGTGCGATGTTCCTTGACCAGTTCGAGCAGGCGCGGCCAGCGACTCGGGCCGGTCAGGGCGAGGCGGCTGATCGACAGATACTGGCCGACGCGCCGCACTGTGCCCGCCAGGAAGGTGAGCATCAGGTAAAAGTCGAGAAAGCGGATCAAATTAAGGTGTGCGAGTCCGCTCATGACACCTCAAGGCAGCCCTGCCAGCTTGCGCCCGACCCACTCCACCGTGAGCAGGAACAGGAAGACGCCCAGCGTGACCCACACCAGCGGCATGTCTTCCCACAGTTTCTGCTCGTCGCGACGTTCGCGCAACTCAACCTGCCGCACCAAGAGATCCGCCAGGCGGCCCACATCCTCCGGCGCAATGACCTGGCCCTTGCTGTCAGCGGCCAGTTTTTCTAGCAAGGGCCAGTTCGTCGCGAGTTCGACCATCTCACCGCCGTCAGCCGGCAACACCGTGAACACGTCACGGCGCTGCTTGTCCGCTTCGGCGTCCATCTCCTCCGGCGGCTCCTTGATCTTGTCGGCCAGCGCCGGGATGTGTAGCTCGATGCGATACTGTCCCGGGAGCAGGTTGGGTACTTCGCCGTCCAGCAAGCGCGGCTGCCTGTCGTTGCGACCCAGCGGCACCAGCGCGGCGGGTTCTTCCTTGCCGTCGGCGGTCAGGCGGAAGATGCGCGCCGCGGCGATGGCACCGGCCGGCAGCAGCGGCACCTCGTCCTCCAGGCGAACGGTGATACTCGCGTCCTGGCCCTGACGGTACACCGGGTCACGGCTGCCGAAACGCACATAGCGATTGCCCGCCGGCAGTAGTTTGTCCGCAGCGGCCCAGCGGACCACCTGTCCCCAGAAACGGTGATGGTAAGCGTCGCCGGTCCGGTAGCGCCAGCGCCAGGTGCTGTCCAGGCCAACCAGCAGCACGCGCCCGAAGCCATAGTTCTGCCTCACGATCAACCCCTGCGCCTTTTCCAGAGCGTCTTTATCCTTTTTATCGCTGGCGATATCATCCTTTGACCGCAAGTCGTCCGCGAGGTAGGCGAGGGTGACAGCGCCGGGTTTGCGCCGGCCGACCAGGCCCCAGTAGTGGCGTGGGAACTCGGCCCAGCGCTGGGCGCTCTCCTCGGCGGTCGTGTCCATTTGCAGAAACGGCGTCAGTCCACCATCGTGCGTGAGCGTGACGGGAAAGCCCGTACCGGGACTGACGGCGCGCGGCTTCTCGATCGGCAGCATCCTGAGCAGCGGGTCGTCCTCGTCATCGCTGGCGGCGCTGTGGAACGCGAGCGGCATGTAGCGTTTGCCGGCGAGGATCACCAGGGTGCCGCCGCGATTGGCGACATACGCCTCCAGGCGCTTGCGATCTTCCAGGGGCAGCTGCTCCGGCTGGACGTCGCCAAGGATGACGCAATCGTACTTCAGCAGGGGATCGACGGCCTCCTTGCCCTCTTCCTGTTTCGGGAGGTGGAGACGCGGATTGCCGAGCTTTTCGAGGTCGGCTTCCGACAACCGGCCGACGCGCGGCTGGACGAAGACGACCGTGTCCGGCTCGACGTTGCGATCACGACGCAGGGCAGACGCGAGATAGTGGTATTCCCAGCGTGCCTCGCCATCGATCAGCAGCACCTTCGCCCGATCCTTGCCGACCCGCACGATCGCACTCTGGCTGTTGTTCTCTTCGGTGATCTCTTTTGTGCCTTTTAAGGTCGGCCTGACCTTGACCTCCAGTTGCTGATTCCCGGCCGTATCCATGCGCACCTGGAAGGGGACAGTGTAGAAGCGATCGGTGCCGTCGTGCTTGATGCGTTTGACGTGTTCTTCTGAGGGCGGTTCCTTGCCCTGGTGCAGTTCGACGACGATCTCCTGGGCGGGCAGGCCGCTGACCTTGAAGCGTGCCTCGACGGCGGCATCGAGTCCCTTGGGGACATTGGCCGGCGCCGTCACCGCCGTCAGCGCGATGTCCGGTGGCGGCTTGCGACTGCCGAGAGGGACTACCAGGATAGGAAGAGTGGTTTGATCTTGCTTGCCTACCTTGTCGAGCGGCGCGTCCTTGCCGTTGTGGCGGCCGTCGGTCAGGAGGATGAGGCCGAGGGTACGGCCCTGCTGCGAGCCGGAGCGTTCGCGCGCGTGTAGCAAAGGTTGGCACAGATCGGTGAAAGCCGCATCGGCTCGGTCCGTCGCCTTCCCTTTGAGGAACTCGCTCAGCTGCGCACCTTTCATCTCCCAGACCTTGCGATCGAAGCCCGTCACCTCAACTGTGTGCTTGGCCGTGATGGCCTTGAGTAGTCCGGCGCCGTCGTCGCTCAGGAGGCGACGAACGATCTCGGCACGTGTCAATTTATCGATAGCGGCGCAGACCTTATCGTGGAGAGCGCGGCGTTCCTCGACGAGTCGGCGATGTTGGCCGGAGTCTGCGGGAGCCTCGTCGGGTGCGACCCAGGCGGGCTCGCTCGCCTCGCCCTTCGCCTGGTAGTGGCCGATCCAGGCATCGAGTTGGGTGGGGGTGGGTAACGTACCGTCGATCTTGAGATTGAGAGCACGGGCGAGGCGCAACTTTTCGAGCTTGGTGCGCTGCGGGTCGGGGACGCCGATGCTGGCGGAGCGATCGACGGCGATCAGGACGCGACCGGGGACTTCGACGGTAGTAAAACGTGCTAATGTCGGCTGCAGGCCGACGACAGACCACAGCAGCAGGATCACCAGGACGCGCAGGCCGAGGAGCAGCGCCGCGGTGCGGCGCCGCACCAGGCGCATCTCATAGCGATAGAGCCAGAGGATCAGCATGAGCGGCACGATGGCGAGCAGCGCCAGGCCGGTGATCTGCCAGGGCGAACTCGATTCGCCCCAGCGCGGCGCCAGCCGCAGCGACCAGTCGGTGAACGGCAGGGAGATGCGAAACATGGGTTGCCTTTGCGGTCTGCTCGTTCACCTGCTGCGGGAGGATTCCGAGGCGATCCCTTCGAGCGAGGCAATGAACTCTCGGATGCGGACCACCTCGACCGTTGACTCGGCCCCAACGTATACCCTGCTACCTTCAGCAGGTTGCCCGACGTTGATCATGAAGCGCAGGGTAAACTCTCCATCATTGTCGGAGTCTACATCTCCTGAGAGGGCTTGAAGCTGAAAACCGAGTTCAAGGGGGACGAAAAGGGGCGCGTCGCGGTCGGGATCGCGCTGCAAGGCGGCGACGTGTTCCCCTAAGTACGCGGCGAGACGCTGGAGATCCTTGACGGCGATGAAAGTCGGCTGCGACTTGACAGCAACCGCGCCAAGCTCAGCCGGAAGCGACAACTCGACAACGGCGTCTAGATACTCCCGGGAGGCCCTACCGTTGTGGAACGCGAATGTTACCTGATACCCTCCAGCGTCGAGGAGGCACTGAGCAGTCATAGGGTTCTCCTTCGTTCTAGGCAAATGCCCTTTCGGAAGCGGTTTGTTCGGCGACAAGGTGGCGGATTCAGGGATGAGGGTCAAAACCGTAGTTCTTCCCGAGGTTATCGAGTTCGTGTTTACTGAGGTTTCGCAAGCCCGTCACAATCCCTTCCTCTCCCTCGATGACCACATTGTACTTCTTGCCCCGCCCTCCGCTCCGCTGGATATACACCGTTGCCCCGTCGGCCTGAGTGGTCGTGCGGGTTGCGTTGTCGATCACGTCGTCTACCAGCGCAAAGGGCTCGTTGAAGCCGTGCCGCCGCAGGCTCTCCTTGGCGTGCTCGGTCAATTTTCGCCCTTTGGGGGTCGTCGATACGTCGCTCGCATCGTCCATCCCTGAGCCTCCAACGCCTTAGCCGACAGAGCCGGAAAGGTGTCAGAGCCGGAAAGGTGTCAGGAACCGATATTACGAATCTCATGATTCGCAATATCGGTTCCTGACACCTTTCCGGCTCCGAGATTGCTCACCGCCGTCTGGGCTGCCTGGCGAACGTACCCGTCTTCATCGTTCAGCAACCGCCGCAGCGCGGGCAAGGCTTCGACGTAGTCGAGTTCATCCAGTTCGTCCACGGCATTCTGCCGGATGATCGGCTCAGCAGATTTCAGGGCAAGCAGGAGGGCTGGCCGCGCCTTTTCCGGATGATGCCGCGCGAGAAACCGCAACACACTACCGACGACATAGGGCGAATCATGAGCGAGCAGAGGCAAAACCCTGTCGAGGGCGTCGGCGCAATCGAGTGCAGTCAAACCGTCCACAGCCGCGGCGACGATTAACGGCCTCTGGTCGGCCAGGACAGCGAGCAAGAACTGCTCCAACTGCGAACGGCGTTGGTCGCGCAGGTCGCCCTCGACTGAGGAGAGGGCGAACAACACCGCGCGAAGACGGTCTTCGTCATCCTCGGGAAGATGGTGGAGCAACCAATTCACCCCCGCTTCGCCATCCTGTGCGATGGCGAGAGCGACTTCAGAGAACCACAGGAACGGATCCTCTGCGGGGGCCGCATCCGCAGGGCTGGGCGGGGAGTCGAACGCCTGGGTCAACGTCTCCAGCGGCAGGCCGACCAATTCGGGAAAGAACGCCATCTCAGTCCTCCTCTGCCGCGCAGTGCTTGCGAATCGCTGCCAGGCTCATCCCGAGGAACTCTTTCGGGAAAGCGCGGGTCAAGCGGGCGGGGAGATCGCCTGCTTGAATTGTCCCGGAATCGCGGAGGGCTTTCAACTTCGCCAGGCGGGCGGCAGAGAGCTTGGCCTTGAACTTCTGTGCCAGGCGCTCGAACTGCTCAAGGATCTTGATGGCTCGCTTGCACTTCTGATCCATAAGTGCGCTCCGGGAGCCTGGCGGAAAAGGGATATTATCATTACTGAGATCGCAAAATTGACAATAATCCCTTTTGTCATCCCACAACTACAATCGTCACTTTGTGTCACCTAATTTCTTGATCGGCGCCACTCTCGGGACTTGGCGGTGGCGGTGTCGCGAGCTGCGATTCTTTCTGTTTAGCCTCGTCTACCGACTGAAAATGTTTCACCAGTTCTTGCAGATGAGACACGTCCCGCACTACGGATACACCGGGGAGGATTTCA
>DASPXY010001356.1:0-2871 GCA_035637055.1 Gemmataceae bacterium
GGTCATCGACGGCTCACCGAGGAATCACTGGATGCCCATACCGAACCGGTGGAGGCGCCAGGGTGGCCCCGCCGCGGAGCTACCCGGTCCGTGAATGTCTGCTGTGCATTCTCAACGAGGAGTGGGAACACCGGCTCTACGCCGAACGGGACCTGGTCCGTTTGGAAGCGCGCAGCTCATAGCGCTTGGCCGTTCCCGTGACGCCTCGCAGTTGCTCCGTCCCCTGCCGTGGCACTTACCTGAACCAGGTTCGGTGTCAATGTTGGTGGAACGTGACGGTAAGAGATTAGGTGGTGGAGCTTCGGGGCGTAATCCGATATCCGGCCTGCCTGACCAGGGCGGCTGGGTCGTCGGTGGGGATCAGCGAACCTTGGTTGCGGCTTCTCCTTGATCTGCGGCGCGGTCGTGTCGACGGCGGTTCCATGTGGAGTTGGGAGGCAGCCTGGACCGCCGGATTCTGTGGAGACCTTCCTCACCTTCTTCCAGGCGTTCGGCGGGTAGATCCCGCCACCTGTGACCGTGGTG
Organism: Gemmataceae bacterium; assembly: GCA_035637055.1. Taxonomy (GTDB): domain Bacteria; phylum Planctomycetota; class Planctomycetia; order Gemmatales; family Gemmataceae; genus DASPXY01. The sequence goes on from DASPXY010001356.1 coordinate 526, forward strand.
CCCTGCCCCGGTGACCGGGGCAGGGCGGGCAGGGCACCAGCATCGGCTCCTGGTCAGCTGCCGACGACGGTAATGGTGGTACTCATCATTGGCCCATGGACGAGGCACACCATGGTGTACGTCCCTGGCGTCACGGCGCGGAATATCGACGACTGGCCCGTGGTTATCAGCCCGCCGTTAACGAACGCACCTGGGTCACTCAGCTCGTTTGACGGGGTGGGAGCGACAGCCTGGTTGTTCAGCGCGATCTGGAACTGGCTGGGGCTGGCACAGTCAGCGGGTGAGGTTGCCGGAATGTCTGGCCCCGGCACCTCGCATTGGCTCACGGTGAACGGGACCGTGCTGGCGGCGGACAGCGGGAACGTGGCCGTGTGGATCTCCTCCGTGCCGTTCACCTGTAGCTCGTCCCCTACCCGGATCGTGAGTCCATTGTCGGGGTACTCGTTGGCGCTGACCTGCTTGTAGAAGCCGCCGGCCGAGATGGTCCAGCGGGTGTGGCCGCCGCCAATGTCGGAGGTTGTCACCTGCTGGGCCTGGGCGTCGGCCTTTGGCGCGTCGACCGCGTTCGCGCGCGCCGCTTCCTTCGCGCCCAGCGCGGACACCTGCGCGGGAGAGGGAATCGACTGGTCAGGCGAGACCACGTCGACTGGGATGTCCATACCGGGGTGTAGCAGGCAGAGCAGTGAGTAGTGGCCGACCGGGGCGTTCACTTGCACCGAGAAGCTCGGCTGAGCCGATGGATTCGAGAACAGCACCCCGCTCGAGACCACCGACGTGCCGTCGAAGGAACAGGGGGTAGCGGCCGTGCCGCAGCCAAACGACGAGGGGAACAGCACGCTCGGATTGAAGACCAACTCGTTGTCGTCGCCGCCAACGGCGGAGTCCGGCACGACCACCGTGTACGGCCCGCTGGGACCCTGGTTCTGCTGGCGCCAGGCGTCGGGGTTGGTGGTGTTGACGAACGTCGCGGTATGCGGAAAGTCTGTGCCGTTCCAGGCTGCGGTGATGATGTCGCCTTGATGAACCTTGATGGCATGTGGGAAGTAGCTCTCGAATGCCCATGGTTCGCCCGGGGTGGGCTGAGCGTCCACCATTACGGTGTAGACGCTGCCCGAGGCGCTTGCCGGCACGGCGCTGAGCGGGCCGGCCCAAAGCGTAGCCGTCGTCAGCACGGCCGCCACCGCGATGAATCTTCGAACATGCACCATGATCGCCCTCCTTGTCGGACGTCGGAAGCTCGCGTCACGTACGAGTGGTGCCAATCCAGCGAGCGGACATCGAAGCAGCTTCACCGCGTGGCGCAGCGTGTGAGAACGGACTGGGTGAGAGTGGGATGCGACGCGGCAGGCTGGTGAGCGCCGGAACACGAAATCGACGCGGCGCCCCCGCCGTCGCAGCTCAGAAGCGGCCGCCCATATCCGCCCAGCCGTGCCGCGAGCTTCTGCTTGCCAAGGCCCGGCCAACAGGACTCGACCAGGTCGCTTCTCCGCCCGTCCCGTCCGGACATGCCGGCGACGGTATGCCGCCGTTGCGGATGAGGAATCGGGTGTTTCCCTACCCCCGTGCGGGCGCGTGGCCGACGCCGAACCGCGCACCGAGCTCGGCGCGGGAGTGGATGTCGAGCTTGCGGTAGACCCGGGCCAGGTTGGCTTCCACCGTCTTTGGGCTTATGAACAGCTTTGCCGCGACCTCGCGGTTGGTGAGCCCGGAGGCGGCAAGCTCGGCCACACGCCACTCCGCCTCGGTCAAGTGGCCCGGGCGGGCGTGACGAAGACCCGTCCGCCTCAACTCCTCGCGCGTCTTCTCCGCCCAGAGGCGGGCGCCCGCCTGCTCGAAGATCTCCAGCGCGCGCTCGAGTGACTGTCTTGCCGCCTGCTTGCTCCTGCACCGCCGCTCGATCTGACCCGCGACCAGCAGCGTACGAGCAACCTCAAGCCGGAGCTCGACGTTGCCTGCCTCGGCGACTGCCTCGTGTGCGGTGGCGGCGGCACCGCTGAGGTCCCCACGGGCACTTTGGAGCAGCGCGCGGCAGCGCCCGGCCGCCATCAGAGCCCAACCGCGAGCAAGTCGGCGGGCACCCTCCTCGAACCGTGCCAGCAGGTGTTCCGCTCGCTGCAGGCGACCCTGGGAGATGAGCGCTTCGATCGCGTCGGGTAGGAAGAAGCCAACGATCGGCTCCGGCACGCCATGCTCCTCGAACATTGGCAGGAGTGGCTCAAGCGCGGCCGCGGCTGTCTTCGCGTCCCCCTGCGAGAGCGCCAGCAGCGCCAGCGCCCACGCTGCCCAACGCTGGGCGATGTGCAGGCCTACGCGGTCAGCTACCGCCCGACACTCCTCCGCGCGCGC
>DASPXY010001357.1:0-11823 GCA_035637055.1 Gemmataceae bacterium
TGACCCGATTGGCGGGCGCTTCGAGCCAGAGGTTGGCCGGCTTGATGTCGCGATGCACCAGGCCATGCCGATGAATCGCGGCCAGGCCCGCGGCGATCTCCCGACCCAGGCGCAGGATCTCGGTCAGGTGCGGCCGGAAACTGCGCACGCACCAGTCCTGCAGCGACACGCCCTCCAGCAACTCCATCGCCAGGTAGAGGGCACTGCCTTCCTGACCGGCCTGAAAGACCGTCACAAGGGATTCGTGCTTGATCGCCGCCATCACGCGCGCCTCGCGCAGAAAGCGCTCCCAGCCCCTCATGTCGCCATCGAGATCTGGCTTCATGACCTTGAGAGCGACCGCACGGCGGAGGGTGATGTCCTCGGCGTGAAAGACGAACCCCATGCCGCCGCGCCCCAGCAGGCGGAGGATGCGGTACGTCCCCAGCCGGCCGATCTCGTCAGGTTCAACGGGCGGCAGCAAGAAGGAGTATTCTGGAGGAGCGAGAGGTACTTGATTGACGGACGAGCGTTCCGGGACGGCGGCATCGTTGGCTTCCTTCCGCCGCCCGCGACGAATCAGCCAGGTCATGGGAGTACCCTGAGGAGGGGAGGGACAGAGACGCCCGCAAGAACGTGCCTCTGCGCGGCGCAAAGGGTCAGGACAAAGATAGGTCAGATCCCGACCTTCGGCAAACGGAAGCCTCCCCGACCGGTCGTCGCGAAGCGTCAAGATTTCTCACTTTTCTGCCTTGACATCTCTGCGCCAGGAATCGTAAGATGACTGTGGTTGTTGGGGAAACCCTTCAATCAACTCCTGTCTATGATCAAGTGTGGGATGGTTTCTTGAGAAGCGTAACCTTTCAACTCCTTCGCACACCTTTTTCTTTGTGACGAGGCAGTTGGGGTTTGTCGTGAACCTGTCTGGGTGGCTCGCGAACCCAGTTCTCTCAAACGCAAGGACGCCGGAAGCCTTCTCTCCAGGAGTTTCTCCCCTTGATCGGTGCCACCACACCGATTTACCGTGCGCCGAACCTTCCGGAAGCGGAGCGGGTCCCGAGCCCCCCTGGGACTTGCACGCTTCCGGATGTTTTTTTACCCACTTCGGCGACCCCCAATGCCGCTCGAAAGTTCCCAGCGCTTCCGTTTGTGTTCCGAAGGGCGACACGATACACTCAAGTCGGTGTCGCCGGCGCCCTTCTGTCCCAGGACTCAACCGCCATGACCGAGCCGCACTACCGCCACCTGCAGAGCATGACCGTTGATGGCGTTCTTGTGCTCACCATCACTCACCCGCAGTTGCGCAGCGGTGATTTTGACCTGATCGACCGGTTGCGCCTGGAACTCCTCGAAGCGGTCGGCCACAGCGGCCTCCACAAGGTCGTCGTGGACCTGTCGCGCGTCGATTACATTGGGAGCGCCGGCTTTCGGCCGTTGCTGAGTCTGCGCAAGCGACTCCAGGAGGTGGGCGGTGAGATGTTGCTCTGTAGCCTGTGTCCGGAAGTGCGCGAGGTTTTCTTGACGTCTCGGCTGATCAACGCGAGTGGTTCGTCGGCCGCCCCGTTCGGCGTCGAGGCCGACGCCCCTCACGCCGTCGCTCGCCTGAATCAGGGCTTCAACGGAGAGTAACCAGGCGAGCCGAGACACAAGCCCGGAGCGCCAGCGACGGGACCGTCCCGTCGCTGGCGCTCTGGGCTTGTGTCTCGGGGATGACTTACTCCGCGCTTAGGTCGTTCAGGGACGCTTCTGCCGTCTGCTCCTGTTTCTGCAGGCTCGCCTCCAACTGGCGGATTTGCCTCTGCAGGGCCTCGATCTCGGTTTCCTGAGCCACGAACTTCTTGAGGAAATCCTTGTACGGCTCGGTCGTCGTCGGGATGATCTTGAGGTTCTCGCGCACGCGGGCTTGGTCCTCGCTCAGTATCTTGAGTTGATCCTTGCGCTCTGCCAACTCCTTCTTTGTGTCCAGAAGTTTGCGCCGCAGTTCCAGCGTCTTCGTCAGCGCCTCCTTGACCTTCGCGCTCGGCAGCGGATGAGCCAGCAGTTCGCGTACCTCCATCGCTGAGGCATTCCAAAGACTGCGATTCCTTTCGAGGAAGGTGCGCTCTTCCAGCACCTCTCTATGACCCGTTTTGCCCGCGGCCACCTCCAGCTGGAAGCGATACACCGCCGGGCCGACCTGTTCGCCGCCCTTCCCGTCGAGGCGTTTCCAGCCAGTACGGACGATATGATCGATCTGGAAAGTCCGATCCTCGGTGGAGTTATTCTGGATGAAGTAAGTCCGCGACTCGCGCTCCCGGTAGCGGACCTGCAGGACGCCCTTGACGATCTTCACCGCGAGCACCTCCTCGGGGCTGGCCTTGAGGATCTGCTTGATGGCGACGCCGGCGGCGATGGCGTAGGGCGGCTGCGTGAACGGCGTCAGGGTGAACGGCTCGACACGGCCCTGCTCCTCGACCACATCATACTTCACCAGCTGACCGCTCGGAACGACGACCTGAAAGCGATAGACGTCGCGGCTGCGCTCGGGCAACTTCGCCGGCGTGATCAGGTTCCAGTCACCACGTAGAGGATGCTCCAGGATGACGACGCGCTCATGAGGGGAGCGATTCTTGATCTGATAAGTCGTCGTCTCGCGGACCTTGAAGTTCGCCGTCAGGGTAGCGGAGTCGATCCTGAGCGTCATGTGCGGACCAAGGTTGGTCTTGTGCTCGGGTTTGATCTCGGTGCCGAGGTCGAGAGCGTAGCTGAGGAGGCGTTCTTCGCCCGCTTGCAGGTCGAGGATGCGTGTATCGCCGGCGTAGGAGCCGTCCTCGTAGACGGTGATCGGCCCTTGCGTCAGCGGCTGGCCGGAGGTGTTCTTGAGGCGCAGGCCCAGCAGCGGGTAGCGGGTGTGGACGGAAGTGTTGTAGATGCTGACCTTGTTGCCCTCGACGTGCTGATTGAGGATGGGCAGCATGGCCGACTTCTGCCGCGGCAAGGTAATCTTCTGATCGAGGATGTACTGGTAATAGTCGCCGACCTCCTCGGCGGTGGCGATGGAGGCGATGCCCTCCTTCAAGTTGAGGCCAGCGATCTTGCCGCCGACCTTTTTCGCGTCCTCCTTCGCCTGTTGCTGCTCCGCGCGGCGCCGCTGCAGTTCCTCGTAGGTGAGGCGCTGCTGGGAAGCCTGGCCGCCGGGCGGCAGCTGGCCGAAGTGGAGCCCAGGTTGGAACTGGCCAGGCAGAGGGGGCGCGCCGGGGAGGCCCGCTCCCATTCCAGGCATTCCCATCCCGGGGAAGCCCATGCCGGGGGCTGGCCCTCCTTGCGCTTGCGGAAGCATCGCGCTGTCGTAGACAGGTGGCCGCAACGAGGCGAACAACTCCGGCTCGACCGTCGGCCGTGGGATAAATAGGGGCTCGTAGAGATTCATTTTATAGGAAATAGGCCGCCCCGACACCAGCACCATGCGGACGTTGTTCCAGTCATCATCGCTGGTGTTTTCGACCAGCGCCCAGCCCTGCACGAACAACTTGCCGTTGCGCTCCAGCACCAGGCGGTAACTCGTCTTCCAGATGGGCCGCTCCACCACGTAGCCGACCCGCACCGGCCGTTTGCCGGCACCGCTGAAGCCGAGGCTCACTGTCTTCTTCTGCGTGTCGTGCGACGACGCCAGCACCTTGAGGGCACGCTGGAATTCGCTCTGCAGCACCGGATTGAGGAACCGGACCGCCTGGACTTCATCGAGGGGAATACTCTGCAGTCCACGAGGTCCGAGCAGGTTCAGGCTCTCCACGTCGGCGAAGCCGCCAAGGATGGCGGGGACGTGCTGCGCCTGCATGCCGACGATGGTGCCGGTGAGTTTCGCCGGCTGGGCGTCCTTCTTGCCGCGCAGCAGTTCGATCTTCTCGCCGCGGGCCTGGTTGAGGATCTGCCCAATGGAGGGATTGTTGGTGAGATCGAGGGCGAAGCTGTGGAGGATCTTCTCGATCGGGTCGTGACTGTCGTAGTTGACGCTGCTGACCTTGCCGCCCTTGTCTTCGAGGATCAGGCTCTTGAGCAGGTCGTTGATTTCGGCGGCGGCGAAGGACAACTCGACGCGGCCGTCGCCGTCGATCTGGCCCTCCCGCTGGAAGTAGCCGACGCCGCTGTTGAACAGGACCACCTGGGTGATCGGCAGCGGCGGCGCGGCGGCCTTGACGGGGCCTTTCTCGACGGGCTGCTCCTGGGCAGCGTGGGTGGAGGTGAGGCGCCAGGCGGTCACGGTCGCTGCCAGCACGGCGACGGCGGCCGCGGCGTACAGAAGCGTACGGCGCATACGGACGTTCCTCCTCGGCATTGGGGAAAGCGAGACTGGGGTACGTTACCAGGAACGCGCGCAGCGAGGAAACTTGCGCAGGATAATTGGCAGAGCTGGCCCCTTCGACGGGATCGGCATGGTCGTTGGTGGTGAACACCAACCCGAAGCGTCAGCGAGGACGGTCCTCGCTTACGCTTCGGGTTGGTGCAGGAAGAACCGCCTACGCCATTCCGGATTAGGTACCATCTGGAAGCAATGCGAGGGAGCCGCTTGACATCCTTGCGTCAAGCGGCTCCCGACGGGTTGGACAATCGGGCCAGTGCGGAGGATCGCAGTTCGGTTGGAGCCACCCGGCACAGAACCGTTGGGGGACGATTCAGTTCACCAATTCCGTCCCGTTCTGACCAGTGATCAGATCGACCGGGCCAAGGTTGACATCGAGGTTTGCCCAGAACCAATCCAGCCCGGAAGAGCCGGTGAGGTGATCGCTGGACTCATCGTGGGTCACGGTGGTGCTATTGAGCAGCACAGCGCCATTCAGGCCGCCACCGTTCCGCAGGTCATCGATGCGCTCCTGGTAAGACAGATCCTCCCGTGCCCACTCCGCCAGAAGGAGGTTCAAGGCCGCGCGATTCGTATCCCAGGCAGTCGTCCCATCGATGAGGAGGTCGTCGGCGCCGTTGCCGATGATCTGGTCGGCACCGACTCCCCCGATGAGGATGTCACGGCCGCCGCCACCCAGGAGTTGATCGTCGCCGGAACCGCCCAGGACGACGGATGGGCCGCCGCCCGCGCTGAGTTGATCGTTGCCAGAGCCACCATCGAGCAATACCGGAGTGGTGATGTCGCCGGCAATGATGACCTGATCGTTGCCGTCACCGAGAAGAACAACGATCTGCTGGATCCCTGCCAGGGGGAAGGTGAGAGACTCTGTGCCAGGGAAGAAGTTGGAATGCACCCGGAAGAGACTCTGGTCCTCAGTGTTGATGATGACCTGGTCGTCCTGGTTGGTGCCGAGGACATAGAGGATTCCATCCACCACACCCGCCCCACTGATGACTGCCTGAGTGGTAGCCGTGGCACTGCCGCCATCGTCGTCTGTCAGGGTGACCGTGATCGTGTAGATACCGCCGACAGGGTAGACGTGAGAGGCGGTGAACGAGCCTGCCCCATCTGTCTCGGAGATGACGGCCGGGCTGGTGGTGCCGTCTCCCCAGTCCACGATGCAGGTATGGGTGTCGAGCGACCCAGCGTCGGTGAAGGTGCCCGAGAGGGAAACAGGCTCGCCCTGCGGTGCGCCGCCCAGGGTCGGCGCGCTACACACCAGGGAAGTGATGACCGGTGCGACGTTGTTCACGGTCACCACCGCGGTGTCTGTGCCCACGCCGCCGTCATCGTCGGTGACTGTAAACGTAACCGTGTAGGTGCCGTTGTCACCGGGGGTGAAACGGAAGTTCTGACCGTGCCCATCCGCAATGGCCTGGTCATTGCTGCTGACGACGTGCCAGGTGAACGAGAACGTATCAGCACTTCCCGGATCGGTAAAGGTGCCGTGCAGCGTGACCACATCTCCCTCGTTGACAGTCTGGTCCGCGCCGGCGTTGGCAATGGGTGCCACATTGTTGACGGTGATGCTGGCACTGGCCGATCCCACACCGCCAGCGTCGTCGGTCACGGTTACGGTGACCGTGAAGCTCCCGTTGTCGGCATACAGATGGCTGAGGTTGAACGACCTGTCCGGGTTGAGTGCGAGCGGCTGCACGCCTGAGCCATCGCCGTAATCGACTGTCGCCGTCCAGGAATCGGGACCGGGGTCGGTGAACATTCCGGTACGGGTGAAGGTATCGCCTTCGTTGATCGTGGCGTCCCCTCCAATGGTGACCGTCGGGGCAACATTCGCGACGGTCACGACCGCCGTGGCTGTCCCCGTAAAGCCAAAGGCATTGGTGACACGCAGACTCACCGTCAGCGTTTGGGGGCCATCGAGTCCCACTGCGGAGAAGGTCGGCGTGATGCCTGTCTCGTCGTCGCGGAGAGCACCGGCCCCTGTCTCTCCGAAGACACCGTCGCCATCCAGATCCCAGGCGTAGGTCAGTGTGGCGGCGGGCTGACTGGAATCCGTCGTTCCCGAAGCGTCCAGCTGAACCGTGCCCCCTTCACTCACGGTGTACGGCCCCCCTGCATCGGCCGTCGGCGGATCGTTGGTGAAGATGTAGAACTCTGACCCCTGGCCCGGAGTCTCTGCCAGGAAGTAGAGCCTGCCGTTGGCGCTGTACAAGGCACGTGGGAAGCCGGAGAAGGGGCCAGGAGCGACATCGGTGAGCTGCGTTCCCACCTCGGTGCCGTTGCTGCGCCACAGTTCCATTCCGGCGAGCGAGTCAAGGGCACTGAAGGCGACGAGTCCATTGAAATTGACCAGCTGGAACGGGGAGGAACTGGCGGCCCCGGGTTGATGTCCTTGACCAGCACAGTGCCCGCGCTGGTGCCGTCGCTCTTCCACAATTCCGTTCCGAAGGCCGGCACAGTCGCGGCAAAGAACAGTGTGCCGTTGACGTTCACCAGGTTGGATGGGTTGGAACCGGCAGCGCCCGGGTTGATGTCCTTCACGAGCACAGTCCCCGCGGTGGTGCCGTTACTCTTCCACAACTCGGTCCCATTGGCTGTGGTGGTTGCCGTGAAGAACAATGTCCCGTTCACGTCCGCCAGGCTGGCCGGACTGGAACTCCCGGAGCCGGGGTTGATATCGGCGAGCAGGACAGTGCCGGCCGCCGTTCCGTCGGTCTTCCAGAGTTCTGTGCCGCTGGCGGTGGTGGCAGTGAAGAACAGGATGCCATTACTGATGGTCAACTGGGAAGGGGACGAAGAAGCGGATCCCGGATTGATGTCCTTGACGAGGACGGTGCCGGCCGCGGTGCCATCGCTCTTCCACAGTTCGGTCCCACTCGTGGCGTCTGTCGCGGTGAAGTACAGGAGGCCGTTAAAGACACGGAAATTGGCGGGATTGGAACCGGTGCCTCCCAGCCGGATGTCCTTGACGAGGACCGTCCCTGCGGCGGTGCCGTTACTCTTCCAGAGTTCGGCCCCATTCGCCGAGGTGGTTGCGCTGAAAAACAAGGTACCGTTGACGTTGGTCAAATTGCTTGGGGCCGAGGAGACTGCCCCGGGAAAGATGTCCGCGACGAGGACAGTGCCCGCAGTGGTGCCGTCGCTCTTCCACAGTTCGACACCGTTGGTCGGGGTATTTGGGGTGAAGAACAATGTCCCATTGATCTCAGTGAAATTGGATGGGCCAGAGACACTGCTATTGACTCCCGGATTGATGTCTTTGACCAGAGTGGTCCCGGCCAGGGTTCCATCGGTCTTGTACAGTTCTTGCCCTATGACCTACGGTTCGCTCATACTCTCGGTCGTTTGTGGGAATCCGCGGACGACTTTTTCATACAGATCGGGTGGCAGATCCCAGAGTTCGAGGAGTCGTTGTTGCACCTTCGTCAAGGGGGTGAGTAAGACGTGAATGCGGCCGTGGACCTCCACCACACTCACGCTAATGGTTTGCAGCGCACGCAACAGCAACTCGGCGCTGGGCCGCGCCGTGCGCCGTCCGGGCTGGCCCGCATACAAGTGCTGCAACTTGCTCCCCTCTTGGTGCAACCGCTCGCGCACCTCCCACTCCAACAGCGTCAGCAGCCGCAACGCCACGCTCAGCAGATACACCAGCCCTTGGATGCGTGCCTCGTCCTGCAAATACACCGGCGTCAGCCCCAGCGACCGCCCCTTCAGCCGCGCCCAGTCGTCCTCGATGCGATACTGGCCCCGGTAGGCCCACACCACTTGCGGCAACGTCAGCGTCACGGCGTTCGCCGCGTAGACCTGCCAGCCCATCTCCCGCTGTCGCTGCCCGATGGCCTGCTCGTCGCGCTGGACCTCCATCACGAACGACACGTCGATTTCCTCGCGTGCCGCTTGGCCTCGGTAGGCGCGGACCTGCCGCACCGTCCCCACCGCTTGGATGTGGTAGTGGAGCAAGCCCTCCACGCCCTGTGCTTTCACGCTGTCACCGGCCGCTTGCAGCAACTCCGCGTGAAACTGACGTTTCTTGCCCTGCCTGCGTTGCACCAAGGCGTGCAACGCTGTCGTGGCCGCCGTCAGCCGCCGCTCCAGGGCGGTCTGCTGCGCCTGCGCGTAAGCCCGCGAACGCACCAGCCAACGCCGCTCCGTCCAACGTACTTCCTGCCCGTCCACAGTGGCGGTCAACGGCACGTCCACGCAGAAGCCATCGGCTACCTGTTCCTCGGCTTGGCCCTCACCAGTAGGCCGCGACACGACCTGCAACGCCTCTTGGCCATCAAAGACTGGCTGCAACAACGTCCGCCGTTGGGCCGCGCTGAGTTGGGCTTCCGAGAGTGGGCACAGGTAGCAGTCGTGGCCGGCCACGACGAAGGCACGCGTGGTCAGGGCGGCCATCTTGCAGTCGCCGATGTAGGTCCGGCCGCCCGCGCCGAAGGCCTGACGCACTGCCTGAATGGCCGGGATGTACAGCGGGTCGTCGCTGCTGTTGCCGGGCACGACGGCCGTGGCCAACGGCATGCCCAAGGGGTCGAGGACCGCGGCGGCGATCTTGAACTGGGGCCGGTCAGGGTCGTCCTTGCTGTGGCCGAACTGCAACAATCCCTGTGCCGACAAGACCTCGGCATAGGCATTGGCGGTGGTGGCATCGATACGGACGGTGTTGCTGGGCAGGTCGTAGACACGCAGGGTGTGCTGGTTCAGGTCACGCTCGAGGGCGGCGAAGGTCTGGCCCGCACCCAGGCGGTCAAGCAAGTCGGCGAGGCGGTCGTCGTGGGCGTCGCTGGGCTGCACCGGCTTGCCGAGCAGGGCGGAGAGGCCGCCCTGGTGCTGGGCCAGCCAGGGTTCGACGTGGTTGAGGCAATGGTCGCCCTGGGAGACGACGAACAGCAGCCAGAGGGACAGCACCTCGCCGGGGGTCAGCGGTCCACGCCAGAGACGGGGCGTGGGCAGGTGGCGGTCGAGGAGGTGTGGCAGGTGCAGACGTTGCAGGGTGGCCCACAAGACGGGCAGGTCAGCCACGGTTTCAACACGCAACAAACGGGGTTCGGCTGGGTTCATCCTGCCACTCTACCCACGCGTCCCTTTCCCGAAAACCACCCCCGACATGAGCGAACCGCAGGTCATAAGGCAGATCCTCGGCGTGGCGCATGAGGAGGATCTCCCGATCATCTTCCGCCAATGCCGCGACGGCCAGTCCGACGCGGTCGGCCAGTTCCCGTGCCTGCGCCTGCTCACTCGGCGAAGGGCTGGGGAGCAGCAGAGGCCCCGCCAACAACAAGGATGAGCGATCCGGGAGGGCGACTTCTCGATCCACGGAACGGCGCGCTCGCTCGCGATGGTCGCGGCGCAGGTTGAGCAGCCGCTGGTAGGCTGTCCGGCGCACCCAGAGACGAAAGGGCATTGGCCGTCGGTTGAGGAAATCCCCCAACCGCTGCACCGCCTCCAGCTGGGCATCCTGGACGATATCGGAGGGGTCCAGACGACCGCGCAGGGCAGCGTCGAGGTGGAGGTCAACGAAGGTATGCAGCTCCCGGCGGTGGCGTTCCAGCAGCCGTCCCAGGGCTTGCTGGTCTCCCTGGCCGGCCTGCTCCAAGAGTTTGCGCGTCTCCGCCGAGTCGGGTTGCAATTCCGCCATGACATCCTCCCTTTCTCTTACCCACCGTCCCGGACAGAATGTGACAGGTCGGGTCTCCTCCGAGGGCGAAGAAGCTAACGGGATGGTCTCGCACCCCCGGAAACCCGTCAAGTGAAAACCCCTGACCCCACGGAGCGGGGCCACTCGGGATCGTCAGCTCGCGCTACGAAGAAAGTGGGAGAAGAGGGCATGAAGGTCGGCGCTTTTTTCTCCCCTCTCCCACAAGGGGAGAGGGGAGAAAGACAACCGACACTCTCGACTGGAGCATGAATCAGGCGGACAAGCCTTGGTCGAGCCGGCGCAGGGGATCGCTTCAGTGACAAGCAGCTACTTCAAACGCTGTAGCGCGCTTCGAGCCTCCAGCGTCACCAACGAATCGGCGGGGCCAGCGGCCAGCGCCTGCAGCAGCTGGCGCGCTTCGGCGGTCCCGATCAGCTCCAGCACTTCCACCGCTCGTTGCGACCGCAGCGTCTCGGGATGCTTCGCCACGGGCGACGCTCCGCCCAGCGATTCCAGCAGCTGCTCCAGACGCCGCCGGGTCTCCTCCGACGGGCGCTCCGCCAGCGCCCGGCGCAGGTCCGGCTCGACCTGTCGGCCCAGGTTCCGCAGTTTAGCCATCGCCCGTTCGCGCACCGCAAAACGCTTGTCGTCAAGGTCGCGAATCCATGTCGCCACCTTGTCGCCCCCCTGTTCGCGGCCGAGCAAGCGGTCGCGCAACAGCGGGACGGTCTGCTTCGGAAAGGCAGTCAGGCAGCAAATGGCCTCATACGCGCGTGGCGCGTCGTTCCCGGCCAACTCGCCCCAGCGCTGCTCCAGCTGCGCTGCCGTGAGCGCCTTGCCGGCGCGGAAGGCGCGGGCACGATCATCGAGATCCCACACGAGCAGGGTCGTGTCGGCACTTCCCGAAACGAGCGTGCGGCCGTCAGCGGAGAAGGCGACGCCATGCACCGTGCCGTTGTGCCCCTCGAACCGCCGGCGCTCCTGCCCCGTCGCAACCTCCCAGAGCCGAACCGTGCGATCGCTGCCCGCCGAGGCGAGGGTGTGGCCGTCCGGCGAAAACGCAACGTCCCACGTGTCGCTCTTGTAGCCGCCGAAGTGCCGCACGGGCTTGCCGTGGGCATCGTACAGGCGCAAGGTTTCGCGACCCCGGTGGTTGCTGCTGTCGAGGCCAGCAGCGATCCAGCGCCCGTCCGGGCTGAAGGCGACACTGTGATAGCTGTTGAGGCCCTGTTCGCGTCCAAGCAATTTCCCCGTTCCCACCTCCCAGACAGACAACAATTGAAGGCCGGGCCCGCCGTCGTATCCGCCGGTCGCGATGGTTTGCCCATCCGGCGAGAAGGCCATGCAGAAGAACAGTTCCTTCGGTGCGATCCGGCGCAGCTCCTTGCCGGTCGCGGTGTCCCAGAACCACAGACCCTGACCGTCACCGGAGGTGACCCCGATCCGGCCGTCGCGCGACACCCCCAGCGAGCGGAGATTGCTGACGGTCTCCGGAACAGGGATCTCGCGCAGGGGTTTCGTGCCGCGCGGATCCCACAAGTACACGGCGCGGTCAATACCGCCGGACACCAGGAACTTGCCATCCGCCGAGAGGCACAGCCGCCAGACACAGCTGCGGTGAGCGTCCAGGGTCGCGGTCTGCTTGCCCGTGGCAATGTCCCAGCGACGAATGGTCCCATCCGCGCTGGCGGAAAACACGGTCTTCCCGTCGGGCATCAGGGCCAGCGAAAACACGCGGTCGAGGTGGCCGTCAAGCGGCGGCAAGGTCTTGCCCGTGGTGATGTCCCAGCGGCGGATGCACCCGCCCTCGGCAGCCGCCAGCGTTATCCCGTCCGGCGCCAGGGCGATCGCGTGGACACACCCA
>DASPXY010001358.1:0-3813 GCA_035637055.1 Gemmataceae bacterium
TGGCTGCCGACCTCGCGACCAAACGCGACATGACGGCACGAGCCCTGGAGTGTCTGGAAAAGGCGCTCGACGCGGAGTACGCCAGCCTGCCGGAGGTAGTCGATCTGAAAACGGTGCGACGCGAGTACGGCCAGCTGCTGAGCCACTATCAGAACCTGGCCAATGCGATGGTTACCCTCAAGGTGCAGCCGCCGCGAGACTTCCTCACCAAAGCAGTGCGTGCCGCCGATCGCTGGCGCGCCTTGGATCGCGACGCGAGCGAGGCGTGCCAGGTGGTCGCCCGCATCCTGCAACGCCTGGGCGAGCGCGACCTGGGCTGGGATTACCTGACCACGCCGGTTGCGCTCCGTCCCAACGAGGCGGCGCCGTGGACGGAACTGGCCCAGACGCTGCGGCACAAGGGCGATCTGGAACTCGCGGATCGAGCCTACACCGCCGCTTTCGAGGCCGAGCCGACCAACGCGCAAATCCTCTGGGATCGTGCCCAGAACTTGCGTCAGGTCGGCCGCACCAACGAGGCGGCGCGGCTGTTCCGCCAAATCGCCGAGGGGCAATGGCAACCGCGTTTCCAGGGCGTGCAAGCGCAAGCGCGGCTCCAACTCGCAGGGGGATGATGTTGGCGAAGCAGCCGCTCCCTTGCGGCACCTAAATAACTCCTCACGAAAGGGAAAGTGCTGTACGAGCGGCGGGGTTTATCCCCGCCGTCCCAGCTGCAGACGGCGGGGATAAACCCCGCCGCTCGTTCGCTTTCCCTTTTCCCTGCTGCTCTTTAGCACCACTTCCTCGGCCGGATGGGCCGTCACACATCTTTCCTTCTGCACGCAACGGAACAACAAAACGCGCCCCGAGATGGTTTACCGGACCGGAAACCGTGTCTATTCTCGTAGGAAGCCGTGCGACGCTTTCTGCTGGTTGGCATGGTCGGGCGTACACGATCACTCCCAGCACGGGTTCGCAGTGCCGGACGGAGCCCCCCAGGCGCGCACGCCGGGATCGTCGCGTCCTTCTTCTGTTGAGGTGTACCATGCCTATCGTGATTGCGTGCTCGGCGTGCCAGGGCAAGATCGGCGTCGCCGACGAGCACCTCGGCAAGTCCATCCGGTGCCCCAAGTGCAACGGGGTGATCAAGGCCGTCGCGCCGGAACCCACCACAGCCGCAGCCCTTGTGGGGCCGGCGAAGCCACCCGCCAGGACCGCGGCCCCTGCGACCGCCCCCGCCAAGCCTCGACCCGCGGCAGCGCCAACCCCCGCCGGCGAGACGATCTCGGTGACGTGCGCCGGGTGCAAGAAGAAGTTGCAGGTCAAGGCGGGGCTTGCCGGCAAGGCCATCAAGTGTCCCGGCTGTGCCAAGATCCTCAAAGTGCCGGTCCCCACCCCTGCCGCAGACGACGGCGACGGCTGGCTCGACGTCAACGAGGCCGCGGCGCCTGAGGAAGCCGCCGCCGAACCCGTCGCGCCCAAGAAGAAGGGCGCGCCCCCCACCGGCGATTGGGGCAAAGACCTCCTCGACGAACAAGAAGTCCCCGACGAGATGCAGGACCAGCTGCGCGGCGAGTTGACCAAAAGTGAACGCATCCTCTGGGCCGCCCGGCCGCGTGTGGACATCGTGCTCCATCAGGCGCGAATGTTCCAGCTGATCGGCGGGCCGATCTTCGGGCTTGTCAGCGTCACCGGCCTCGGTCTGACGGTCTTTTTCATCATCAAGGGCATCACACTGGGTTTCATCATCGCGCCCATTTTCGGCCTGCTCTTCGGTGCCGGCGCCGTCTACGCCTTCCTGGCGCCCGGCATCGTGCAACGCAATGCGCCGACGCGCGCCTGTTACGTCATCACGAACCGGCGGTTCCTGCGTCATCCCGGCACCGGCACGCAGATGTTTTTCAGCAGTTCCGGCCAGGGCGCCGCTGCGGTCCACAATACCGGCGAACAGCTCAGTGTCACGAGTTGGACCGGCTTCGAGCTGACGCGCCTGGTCCGCACCATGCACAAGAAAAAGCAGTTCGAGGGCGCCGGCGAACTGGCGTTCTCGCGCACGCTCATGGAGGAACCCAGCGGCGCTACCATGTGGGCCGTCGAGGACGTCCGCGCCGTCGAGAAGATGCTCCGCGAAAAGTTGCTCCATCCGCTGATCGACAAGTTGCTCCGTGGCGAAGCGATGTCCAAGGAAGAAAAGGCGCAGGCGAAGAAACTGGGCGTCGGCGAGGGTGAAGGCAACGTCGTCGCTGCCGACAGCAACATCAAGGAATACGGCAGCTCGAAACGCACGCCGGAGTTCGACGAGGACGACCCCAATATCAAGGACGCCAAGGATTATCGCGGCGATGCCGCCAAGAAGGTGAAAGCCTATTTCGAGAGGGAGCTGAAGAAGGTGCCGGCCGAGCTACGCAAGGAAGCCGAGGAAGAGTTGACCGAGGGCGAGAAGATTCTGTGGATCGGCAAGCCGGAGGGTTCGACAAAGGGCCGCGGTTTCTTCGGTGCCATCATGGGCGCCGCCAAGCGCTACGAGCCCGACTACTACCTCTACATCCTGACGAACCGTCGCATTATCCTGTTCGCGCGCAAGAAGGGACCGCTGAGTTACTACTCGCCGAACATTCTCGAAGCGGGCGTCGAGGAGGACGACCGCTTCCCGAATGGCGGCGGCATTATCTTCCGGAAGGTGAAGCGGATCATCACCACCACGGATAAGCAGGGCAAAACCTCGACGCGCGTGGAGATGCACTACTTCGGCCTGCTCCGCATCCGCGATTACAAGGCGGTGGCGGCGCTGGTCTACGATACCCTGATCGCCCCGTGCCGCAACTGAGTCTACCCTGGCGAGCGGGGGGCGTAAGCCCCCTGATGGTACGTCGCATCAGGGGGCTTACGCCCCCCGCTCGCCGGCCTCTGCCTTCCAGCGGGGTCACTCCCATGCCAATACCCGTTATCTGTTCCTGTTCCGCCAAGCTCAAGGTGGGCGACCACCTCGATGGCAAACATATCAAATGTCCCAAATGTGGCTCTCTCATCCCGGTGGGGACAGCGGCCAATGGCAAGGCGGCTACCCCGGCCGCAAAGCCGAAGCCAGCGCCCACGCGGAACGCAGCGGACGTGCTGGCGGAGAGCGGCCTCTCCGCCGAGGAACGCGACCGCCTGGAAGGAGAACTGGACCGGGGCGAGCAGTTGCTCTGGGCCGGAAAGCCCGTCGCACGCTCGGCCTTCATGCGTGGCTGGGGCGTCGGCGCCGGCTTCCTGTTCGGGGCCATCATCATGATTGTGGCCCTGATCGTCATGTGGAACCACGGCGTGTTCCACGACAGCTTCGGAACGATCATGGCCTTGATCCTCGGCGGCGGCATCGCCGGCTGCGTTGTCTTCGGCATCGCCTGGCCGTACCTGCAGCGCTGGTACGCCGGCCGCACCGTCTATGCAGTCACCACCAAACGGGCGCTGGCCTGGGTGTGCAACTACTTCGGCAAAACATCGCTCGTCTCCTACCAACCGGCCGACATGGTCAAGCTGAGCCGCAGCGACATCAAGAAGGGCGACGACGGCATCGGCCACCTCGTCTTCGGCGTGACGGTGCGGACGACCCGGACCAGTGACGGCATCATCCGCTCGTATCGCAGTTATGGCTTCTTCCTGGTCCACCGTCCGCTCGTGGTGGAACGCTTGCTCCGCGAATACCTGATCGATCCCTTCATCGACGCAGCCTATGATGATTGATTCCCGATAATAGCGAGGGCATTACTCCATGAAAGCACTCTTTCCCACCTCGCTCCTGTTGCTGGCAGTCCTGCTCCTGGCTGGCCGCGTTGCCGCTGAGCCGCCGCC
>DASPXY010001359.1:0-2109 GCA_035637055.1 Gemmataceae bacterium
CGTCGGCCGACTCGACGATCGCCCGGAAGAGAGCCGTTGGATCGACACGAGGCCCTGACAAGCCGGTATCCCTACCGACCTCCACAGTGCACTTTTGCTGCCAACGGAGCCAGCGGCTGAGTGGACGTTGGCCCCCTTGAAACGCAGTTTTCGGAGAAACGAATGGCCGGCGGCGAACGATGACCTCAGGCTACGAGGAGCGGATCGAGAAACTCCGTCGGCGGTCCTGCTCCATTGGCCTATACCTTGAGCTTGGCGATGGCCTCGAGGAGCAACAACGCGAAGGGCGGGCAGCGCATGCCGGAGCGGCGGTCCTTGGGGTCGTTGGTTACGCGCGGTCCCCAGCGACCAGCATAACCGCGGGTCGCCTCGCGTGGCGGCCACCAGACTTGCATCTCGCGATCGACGATGAAGTCATAATGTGGCTTGTCGGTTGCTTCTGGCATCTTGGTTTGCCAGTCTTCAATGCGCATCGCTGCACCCTGCTCGGGAACATACAGGATGTCCTTCGCCCGCAGAATCAGTCCGAAGATCGGGCCTCCCGCCAAGCAGCGTCTCCGTCGTCGAATCGAGGTCGAGCGTTCGAAATCGCCCACCAGGAAGTCGTCTTCATCGGCTGTACAGCAATCCCGTTGTGAACGTCGCCGCGACCAATTTCGGCAGGATCCAGGGCGTGGCGTCCACCAGGACGGGGCAGATCGGGCTGCGAGTGACTTTTTGACACGTCCAATCGCGCCAGGTACAGGCATACTGGAACATTAGAATCGCAGAACGCATCTCCCGGAGTCACATGACGAAGCTGTTCCCTATCGCCAGAGTGGTGACGCTTGCGTCCGTCGGAGTGGCTGTGACCCTGTGTGTGTGCCTGCAAGTGCAAACGTCTGCAGAGCAGGCGAGTCGGCCGCAGTCGATGGCGGCCCCCCCGTCACGCTCGGCCGCCGCTGCGGTCATGCCCACGTCGAGCCCCCGTCTTCTGCTCGATCGGTACTGTGTCACGTGCCACAACGAACGGCTCAAGACTGCGGACCTGAAGCTGGACCGGATCGACGTGGCCAACCCCGGTGCTGAAGCCGAAGTCTGGGAAAAGGTGGTGCGCAAGGTGCACACGGGCACCATGCCGCCGTCCCACATGCCACAGCTTTCCCAGGATGACCGGCGCGCGCTGCTGCTCTGGCTGGAAACATCGCTCGATGCGGCGTCGGCCGCCAAACCGAATCCTGGCCGCACAGACACGCTCCGCCGCCTGAATCGGACCGAGTATCAGAACGCGGTCAGAGACCTGCTGGCTCTCGACATCGACGCCGCCTCGCTCCTGCCACCCGATGAGAGCGGTCACGGCTTCGACAACGTGACGGTCGGCGATCTGCCGCCGACGCTCCTGGACCGCTACATCTCGGCCGCGCAGAAAATCAGCCGCCTGGCGGTCGGGAGCGCGGAGACGTCTCTCCAGAGCGACATCATTCGCCTGCCGGCCGACCTCACGCAGGAAGATCATCTGCCCGGCCTGCCCCTGGGCACGCGCGGCGGGGTGTCGGCGTCCCACACATTCGTCCAGGACGGCGAGTACGAGATCCAGATCTGGCTCGCGCGCGATCTGGGCGGAAACGTCAGCGGGTTGCGGGAGGCGCGTGCGCACGAGCTCATGGTGCTTATCGACCGGCAGCCGGTCGCGAACTTCAAAGTCGAAAAGCCCGCCGGCGGCGACGATACGCTGCTGGACAAGGATTTGAAAACGCGCGTCACCGTGCGTGCAGGCCCGCACGAGATCGGCGTCACATTCGTCAAGGACGGTTCGTCGCTGGCCGAGACGGCACGGCAGCCTCTGCCATCGCACTACAATGACAGGCGCCATCCTTTTATCGCGCCCGCCATCAACCAGATTTCGCTGACCGGACCTTACGAGGCGAAAGGCGCGGCGAACACACCGAGCCGCCGCCGGTTGTTCGTGTGCCGGCCCCCGCCTTCGCGCGAAGCGCTTCGGCGGGGCCACGCCGCAGCCTTGGCGGAGGCGGGCGGCTCCAATGAAGAGGGCTGCGCCAGAACCATTCTCACCACACTGATGCGGCGCGCCTATCGCCGGCCGATCGCGAAAGGAGAGGTCGAGGGCCC
>DASPXY010001360.1:0-6506 GCA_035637055.1 Gemmataceae bacterium
TCCCCTAGCTCTGGGCGGAGCCGGGGGAGCCTTCCTGGGAGTGACGGCGCTGCTCCTCTTCCGCATGATCACCGCGCCGGCCGGCAGTTCCGGGGGCACAGCGGCATTCCAGGCACTCGCGAAAGTAGCGATTCTCGGAGGGCTAATCGGTACGACTACCGGGGTTTTTCTATTTTTTCCTCTGAGTGAGTTGACCAACAAAGCCGTTGGCGAGTTGTGCATTCCTGCCGGCGGTATCCTCGGCGTTACCGTCGCGAGTTTCCTTTGGGCTGTCGCTCACCTCCTCGTGCCGCCGCCCGGTCCTTCGTCGCTGGGGCCGACAGCACCGGCGGACGACCCCGAGCCGACCGCCAGGGGGCTGCCCTTCCTGCAACCGGAGCCCCGGAAGACCGACCAGGTGTTTCGCGCTGACCGCCACACAGGCGCCGACGCATGAGCATACCCGCCACCAGCGAGATTCCGCTGCCGAGTGAGAAAAACGGCAACGACGAAACGCCGGCCGCACCGCCGAAGGGTTTCCGCGAAGCCTTCTTCCGCTTCGTGCCCGCCTTCGACTCGCTGCGTCACTACTCGCTCCGATCCCTGCGCTGCGACCTGTTCGCCGGCCTGACCGTCGCCGCCGTCGCCGTGCCGCAGGCGATGGCTTACGCCTCCATCGTCGGCCTGCCGCCGCACTACGGGCTGTACACCGCCATCGTCATGACGGCGGTCGGCGCCCTGTTCGACTCGTCGCGGCAACTCATCAACGGGCCGACCAACGCCATCTCCATCGCCGTGTTCAGCGCCGTGGCCTTTCTGCCGGCGGGCGAGCGTCTCCCCGCCGCCGTCCTCATGGCGCTGCTGGTCGGCCTGGTCCAGACCGGTATCACTTTGTTGCGCCTGGGCGACCTGACGCGCTACGTCTCGCATGCGGTCATTGTCGGCTTCACCCTCGGCGCCGGCGTGCTGCTCGTCCTGGATCAGACGAAGCACCTGCTGGGGCTGCGCGAGCCGCACGGGGGCAGTGATTACTTCCTGCTGCGCTTCTGGCACACGCTCACCGAGGGCGGGCCGATCCACGGCTGGACGCTCCTCCTTGGCGTGGGCACCATCGCCCTCGTGCTGCTGCTGCGCTGGGTCAACCGGCTGATCGGCGCGCGCCTGCTGCCGGAACTGCTGCTCGCGGTCGTCGTGATGGCGCTGGCGGTCTGGTTCTGGGGACTGGAGCGCGAGGGCGTGCGCGTCGTCGGCGACATCCCGCGCCAGCTCCCCGCCTTTCGCCTGCCTGAAGTGGAGTGGGGGCGCGTCCGTGCCCTGGCGAGCAGCGCCCTGGCGATTGCTCTGCTGGGTCTGCTGGAGGCGATCGCAATGGCCAAGGCGATCGCCGCCCAGACCGGGCAGAAACTCGACATCAATCAGCAGTGTCTCAGCGAGGGGCTGGCGAATGTGGCGGGCAGCTTTTTCCAGTGCTATCCCGGCTCGGGGTCGCTCACCCGGTCGGCCATCAACCAGCAGGCGGGGGCCGTCACGCAGTGGTCGGGGGTGTTCTCGGCGGTCGCGGTGGCGGTCACGGTGCTGCTGTTCGCCGACCTGGCGGCCTACATCCCAAACGCCGCCCTGGCGGGCATCCTCCTGGTGTCCGCCTGGCGCATGGTGGATCGCCGGCAACTCCTGTTTCACCTGCGGGCCACGCGCTTTGACAAGCGCATTGTCCTGGCGACGGCGTTCGCGGCAGTCGCGGTGTCGGTGGAGTTTTGCATCCTCATCGGCGTGTTCCTGTCGTTCGTGCTGTACGTGCCGCGGGCGGCCCGGCTGCACCTGAGCGAACTGACCGTCACCCCGGAACGAGTGCTGCGAGAGCGCGGCCCCACTGACCCGCCCTGCGACCGCATCCTCATTTATGACCTGGAAGGGGAACTGTTCTTCGGGGCGGCGCCCGCCCTGGAGACGCACCTGACGGCGATCGAAAAACGTGCCGGTGTGGCGACGCGGGTGGTGGTCCTGCGGGTGAAGCGCGTGCGGAACCCCGACGCGGTCTGCCTCGCGCTGATCGACGGGTTCCTGCGCCGCCTCCAAGCGCGGCGCATCACGGTGTTGCTCTGCGGGGTGCGGCCGGATGTGGCATGGATCCTGCGCTCGACCGGCGTCGCGGACCGCCTGGGACCAAAAGGCGTTTTCCACGAGACCGTCGGGCCGGAATCCAGCACCCTCGACGCGGTGCGGCACGCGTACGATCTGCTCGCCGGCGATGTCTGTGCCACCTGCCCGCGGCGCGGCGAGGCTTCGCAGAGTAAAGAGATATTGTATTACATGATTTGACCACGTTCTGCTCGTGGGGACAAGCAGCGTTGCTTGTCCCCACGAGCAATTGGTCCGCGGTCACGGAAGGGCGACCGGCCTCGGCTCCGGCGGCAACGTACTCGATGCCGGCACCACGCGCGTGACCGGCGGCTGCGCCGGCGGAGGCGTCATGACCATCGCTGGGGCGCGGCCTTGCACGCCGGTCGAAGCGCCCGTTTTCTGATAGTAGATGCGATACTCCGTCTGGTCGCGGACCGCGCTCGTGTGGCTGGTCGAGGTGGTCGTGAGCGTGGCGTTTGGCCGTCGCCGCGACGAAACGTCCTGCGTTTGCGTATCGGTCGCCTCGCTGTCGGTCCTCACCTTGCCGGTGACGACTTCCTCCTCGCGGACGATCACGTAGCCTTGCGGACACTGTTTCTTCATCAATTCGATCGCCTTGGTGCGGTAATTGGTTGGCCAGACGTCGGAGTTTTCCGGGATGGCAATGCAGCCGCCGTCCGAGGTGACCGTGATTTGCCGGGCGGTGCCGCAACCGCCCAGACCGCACACCAGCAGCAGCGCCGTCAGCGCTGCCCGTCGCGATGACATGGTTTTCCCCCTTTTTCGAGACCTGAATGCGGCGGCATATAGCCAGGGGGATCGCCGCGGTCAAGCTCATTCGGCCAACGTCACGGCCCCGCTCGCGATTTTGGCGAACGGCCCAAATCCACAGGGGCACCCGGCCAACGTCACGGCCCCGCGATTCGCAGGGCATCGGTGACTTTCTCGACGCCCGCGGTGCGTTCCGCCAGTTCGACCGCACGGCGGCGCTGCGCCAGGTCGAGCACGGTTCCCTTGAGTTCCATCGCGGCCCCGCTTGCCTGCACGCTGACGGCTGCGCCGGTTAGATCCTTGTCCCAGCGCAGCCGGGCCGCGACGCGCGCCTCAAGTCCCGCATGCTCCCAGGTCGCGCAAAACCCCTGCCAGCCGGTGCCATTGAGGTTGTCGCGGAGATCGCCGGCCAGCGCCGCGGTTTTCGCGACGAGGCGCCGGCCGACGCGCGCCAGTCGATCGGTGTCCTGGCGGTTGCAGCCCTGAAGAAGGCAAAAGGCAAAAGGCAAAAGGCAAAAGACCCAACGCACGCTTCCTTTTTCCTTTTTCCGATTGCCCATGCTGCCCTTCCGCGTTTTTTTGTTGACGGAACCCTGCCGGCCGCGGAGTATGCCCATGCGCCCGCGGGACATCAAGGGCAACTATGCTGTGCTGAAAACCCCTCCCCCCGCCCCCTCCCCTGAGAGGAGAGGGGGAGAAGAAGAGGAGTATTGGTCTTGCTCCCCCTCTCCGTTGCGGGGAGGGGGTTGGGGGGAGGGGTTTTCAACCCATCAAGGGCAACTACCCAAAGGGATCGACATGCGTTTTCACGAAATGACCTGGCCACTGCTGCGCCAGGTGTCGCGCGATGCCACGGTGGTCGTCGCGCCCATCGCGGCGTGCGAGCAGCACTCCCGCCATCTGCCAACCTACACCGATACGATTCTCGTCACCGCCGTCGCGGAGGGCGTCGAGCAGCGCTTGCCGCAACAGGTGCTGCTGCTGCCGACGCAGTGGTTCGGCGCCAGCTCGCATCACCTCCGCTTCGGCGCCACGCTCTCGGCGGAGGTGGACACTCATATTGACCTCATTTGCGATCTTTTGATACCTCTTCTCGACGATGGACACAAGCGTTTGCTGCTGCTCAACGGCCACGGCGGCAACATCGACACGATGCACGTGGCGCTGCGGCGCTTGCAGGCCCGCTACACCGATCGCCAGCTCAGCGCCGCCTCGTACTGGGACATCGCCGAGAAGGAACTGGCCGCTCTCGCCGATGGGCCGCGCAAGACGATGGGCCACGCCTGCGAGTTCGAGACGTCGATGGTGCTGGCGCTGCGTCCGGAACTGGTGCGGCGCAACGAGATCAAGGACGACCCGCCGCTGGCCGAGCCGGAGTTGCGCGGCCTCTACCTCTGCGAGGACATGCACCAGCGCACGGACCACGGCGCCGTCGGCTATCCCGAGCGTGCCAGCGCCGAAAAGGGCAGACGCATTCTCCAGGCAGCCATCGACCGCACCGTGGAGGTTGTGGAGTCGTTATTGAAGCGGCCGATGCCCCGCTGAGTCGCCGCTTGACCAGCATCCCCACCCTGCTTTCGTGAGGACCACCCATGCGAGCCGTCCGCCTCTTCATCACTGCTTGTCTCCTCGGTAGTCTCTGGCTGGCAGCGCCGCCGCTGGCCGCTCAGGAGCCGTCCGCGCGAATGCCGGTCCTTCTCGACACCGACCTCGGCAGCGACATCGGCGACGCCTTCGCGCTGGCGCTGATCCTCGCCAGCCCGGAACTGGACTTGCGCGGCGTCACCACCGTGAGCGGCGAGACGCAGACGCGAGCGCTGATGGCGTGCCGCTTCCTCACCATGACGGGCCGGCGCCACACCGCTGTCGCGGCCGGAGCCGCCCCGCAGCCGCCGCAGGAGATCGTCCGCACCGGCCAATATCGCTACTATTACCATCCCGATATTCTCTTTAACCGCACGACCCGCCCGGTGAAGGAGTCGGCCGTTGAGTTCCTCTACAGTCGTCTCAAGGCTCAGCCCGGCAAGGTCACGCTGATCGCCGCCGGTCCGCTGACGAACATTGCCCACCTCGTCACGGAGAAACCGGAGTGCAAACCGTGGATACGCCGCATTATCCTGACTGAGTCGAACCTGCGCGCCGATGTCAAGGCGGCCCAGGCGGTGTTCGCGTCCGGCGCGCCGCTCGTGGTCGTTCCGCTCGACGCCACCGCCCGCCTGAAACTCGATGAGGACGACCTGCGCCGCGTCTTTGCGCCCGGCACGGCGCTGACATTGCAAGTCCAGGCGATTTATCAGCTCTGGGATGGGCAATTTCCTGTTCTGGCCGACGCTCTCGCCGTCGGCCTGTGCCTCGACGAGCGCTTTTGCAAGATGGAGGATCTGCATTTGGACGTGGACGCCGAAGGCTTGACGCGCCTCGGCAAGGGAAAGCCCAATGCACGCGTGGCGACCTCGGTGGACCGCGAGGCGTTCCTCAAGTGGTACGTCGAGCGACTGGAAAACTGTGTGTCGCCCGCGCGCCGGCTGGCCGAAGTGGTACGGCAAGGGGCCTTCCCGCACCGCGTCCACGTCGCCGAGGATTTCGACACGGACATCGAGCGTTTCTGGTGGATGAGCGGCAAGGCCGAGACGAAGAACCTGCCGCCGGGCAGTCGCCGTGCCTGCCGCGGGGTGCTCACGCACGACTTCGACGACCTGCTCGGCAACCCAAAGGCCATGTACACCGCGGTCATCTTCAACCCGGTGCCCGGGCCGCCGATGGGCAAGAACACGCGCCTCAGTTTCCGCTACTGGCTGAAGGGATCGCAGACATTACGGGTCCAAATTTACAGCCTCACCAACGGCTATCACCGCCACCTGGTACTGACGGGGCTGCCGCAGGGGCGCTGGGAGTCTGCCACCGTCGATATGACCGTCGCGCGCCGTCCCGACGGCACAGGCGGTCCGCTCAGCGAGAACGAACGCATCGACGACATTCAGTTCTACACCGAGCCGACCGCCGAGTTGCTCATCGACGACATTGTGCTTTTCGACGCGGCGTCGCCTGGTGAGAAGCGGCCATTCCCGAAGCACGTCCACTTCGCCGCGGGCTTCGACACGGGGACACAGGGCAAGCACTGGCTGGGGAACTTCGAGATCGTTCCCGACAAGGGCTACTTCTGGCGAGCGGCGCGGTCGGTGCCCAGCCCCGAGGGTAAGCTGCCCTGGATCCGCCTGCAGCTGCGCGGCGAGCGTCCCCTGAGCCGGACAACTGAGGTCTTCTTTCGCTACCATCTCACGGGTGCCAGTTCCATGCAAGTGCTGCTGGTCAAGGGCGGCTGGATGCGCAGCATGGAGTTGAAGGGTCTGCAACAGGGGAAATGGGCGGAGGCGACGGCTCGTTTCGACCTGCCCGATGAGAGTTACCGGGCAGCCGAAATCCATTTCCTGCTGCCGAAAGGGGCAGAGTTACTCCTGGACGACTTGCTCCTGTACGAGCCAGGAAGGTAGTACCCGTACAGGCGAGAGCTTGTCCAAGCCCCGCTCCTCTCGCCGCGCGGGCGTTCTTGCGACCGGCGATAGCGGACCGTAGAATTCAGGCCATCATGAAACCGCGCCGCAACTCCCTGGTGTTGATCCCGCAACACTTCGGCT
>DASPXY010001361.1:0-3428 GCA_035637055.1 Gemmataceae bacterium
TCTCCAAGTGGTACGGCCCGGTGATCGGCGTCAATCAGGTGACGCTGGAGTTGCGGCCGGGCATCACCGGCCTGGTCGGCTGCAATGGCTCCGGCAAGAGTACCCTGCTGCGCCTCGCGGCCGGGCAACTGCGACCCGACCTCGGCAGAGTGACGATCTGCGGGCGCCATGCCTGGGAGGTTCAGGGCAAACGGCACATCGGTTACTGTCCCGAACTCGACACGTTTTATGAAGAGATGTCAGGGAGGCGTTTTGTCGAAGTTATGGCTCGGTTATGCGGCTTTGCGGCGCGGCAGGCACGCCAGCGCACGCAGGAGATCCTGCGGCTGGTCGGCATGGCGGATCGGGCCGAGGGGCGTTTGCGTGGCTACTCCAAGGGGATGCGGCAGCGGATCAAACTGGCCCAGGCCCTGTTGCACGATCCTGAGTTGTTGCTGCTCGACGAGCCGCTGAGCGGCATCGATCCGATCGGGCGGCGCGAGTCGCTGGACTTGTTCCTGGAACTGGCGCGGCGCGGCAAGTGTCTGTTGGTGTCGAGCCACGAGCTGGAGGAACTGGAGAAACTGACCGACCATGTCGCGATCATGGCCCGCGGCCGGATCGCTGCCGTCGGTACCCTGACGCACATTCGCGACTTACTGGATAATCATCCTCTCTCGATCCGCATTGAGTGCGAAGAAGGGCGACGGTTGGCGGCGGCGCTGCTGGATCTAGAGGACGTGGCGGGGGTGGATCTGCACGACGGCGATATGCTGGTCGTGCGGGCACGCAATCCGCGGCGCTTCTTCGAGCAGCTGACCGGCCTGGTGCTGGAGGAGGCGTTTGACGTGCGCCACCTGGAGACACTCGACGACTCGACGCACGCGATCCTCGGCTATTTACTGGGCAAACAGTCAGTGACAAGGTGACAAGGTGAGCAGGTGACCAGGTGACCAGGTGACCAGGAGGCTGGGCGTGGCGACAGACGGCGGTAAAGACGGAAGTCCGGTCACCTTGTCACCTTGTCACCTTGTCACCTTGTCACCCGGCCGGGCGTGGCGCTACCTCGTCTGGATCAGCTGGCAGCGGCAGGCGCGGGCTCATCTCATGGTGTGGATCGCCCTGGGACTGCTGGCCTTCATGACGTTCATCGTGGCGTTGGTCAGCCCGCGGGCCTGGGACTGGCGGAACTGGCGTTCGCCGCCGCGACGCGGTCTCAGCCATGCGCAGTGGCTGGATAACGTGAAATCCGCACAGGCCGGACTGCCTCTCGACCCGGCGGCCACTGCCGTGCTGCACGCCACCAGCGCCGCCTGGCAAGCGGCTCTGCAGGATCCGTCAGCGGTACGGCGGGCCGGCTTTACGCGGTTCAGCGAGGTCATCGTCTTCAGCATCTTCACGACCTTCCTGCTACCGCTGTGGAGCCTGAGTTTCGCCACGGAAGCGATTGGCCGCGAGCGCGAGGACCACAACCTGCTCTGGCTGCTGACGCGGCCGTTATCGCGGCCAGCTATCTACCTCGCCAAGTACCTCGCCGTGCTGCCGTGGGCGCTCGGTCTCAACCTGGGCGGCTTTGTGCTTTTGTGCCTGGCGGCCGGCGAGCCGGGGCGCTTGGCGCTGCAGAGCTACTGGCCAGCGGTCCTGTGGGGCACCCTCGCCTTTTCCGCTTTATTCCATCTTATGGGGGCATTATTCCGCCGTGCTGCCGTCGTCGCGATCCTGTATGCGTTCTTCCTGGAGACGGTCGCCGGCAACTTGCCGGGTTACTGGAAGCGGGCGAGCATCAGCTTCTACACGCGCTGCCTGATGTTGGCCCCGGCTCAGGATCCGGTTGAGCCTGCGGCGGCGTGGTGCGTCCTCGCCGGTCTGACGGTCGGACTGCTCGCCCTGGGAATGGTGGTCTTCGCGCGCTCGGAGTACCTGGATCTCAGTTAACCCTTGGGCGGCGGGCGCCAGCGAGCTATAGTTAGAGCGTAGGGCACTCAAGGCAGTGCCGCCCGACAACTCCTCACGGAACACGCCATCATGCCGGAACATCTTTCCCACCTGGAGAACGAGCCGGAGTCGCCGCACCACGGCTTTCAGGGCGACCGCGGCCGCCGTGCCGGCGTTTCCAGCGTGCCGCGGTCGCTGACGATCGCCATCAGCCGCGAGGCCGGCTCCCGCGGCGGCAGCATCGCCCGCCGCGCCGGCGTCAAACTCGGCTGGCAGGTCTACAGCCAGGATTTGCTCGAATACATCGCGCAGGAAGGGAGTCTGCGCCAGGACATCCTCGACAACCTGTCGCCGGCGTCGTTGTGCTGGCTGGAAGCGGAACTTGATCGGCTGCTGCGCGAGCAGACCCTCAGCCGCCATCCGTCGGTGCTCGACATGGCCCGCATGATGCTGGCCCTCGGGGCGAACGGCGAGGTGATCCTCGTGGGTCGCGGTTCCGGCTGCATCCTACCGCGGGCGACGACGCTGCATGTCCGCGTGGTGGCGCCGCTCGCGGATCGCGTCGCCTACATGAGCCAGTGGCTGCGCCTGACCGTCGAGGAGGCCGCCGAGCAGGTGCGCCTGCGCGACAGCCGCCGCGCCGAGTTCATCGCGACGCACTTCCACCGTCAACCGGCCGATGTCTACCAGTACGATCTACTACTGAATTCAAGCCTTCTCGGAGAGGACTTGTGCGCCGAGTTGATCGTCCAGGCGGCTCGCTCGAAGCTCGCCAACTGGTCCCTGGCCCCCGGTTCGTAGCTGCCGCACCTGGCTGGCGAGCGGGGGGCGTAAGCCCCCTGATGCTGTGATGCATCGACTGCGAGTCATCAGGGGGCTTACGCCCCCCGCTCGCCAGTGGTTCTTTGCTAATGACGACTACTTCTTTCACCGAACTGGTCGATGCCGCCCGTCAGGCGCCGCCTGAGGTCGCCGTCGTGCTCGGCTCGGGCATGAGCGACGTCGCCCGCAGCATGGCGCGGGAGTGCAGCGTGGCCTTTGGCGACATTTCCGGTCTGGAATCGACCACTGTGTCGGGACACCGCGGCCGGCTGAGCCTGGGCGAATGGGGCGGCAAGCGCGTGCTGGTCTTCGAGGGCCGCCTGCACTACTACGAGGGCCACTCCTGGGACAGCGTCGTTCTGCCTGTGCTGACGGCGCACCGCCTCGGTGCTCGCGTGCTGCTGCTGACCAACGCCGCGGGCGGGATTCACGACGCCCTGGCGCCCGGCAGCCTGATGGCTCTGCGCGATCACATCGAGTGGACACGACCGTACTGCTGGCGCCTGCCGGGCCCCGGCGGTGTCGGCCCAGCGCGGCCCAGTCCCTACGCCCCGCGCCTGCTCAGCGTGCTGAGCGAGGCAGCGGCGACGCTCGGAATCGAACTGCACCAGGGGATTTACGGGTGCGTGACCGGGCCGAGTTACGAGACTCCGGCCGAGATCCGGGCGCTGCGAAGCTGGGGCGCCGATGCC
>DASPXY010001362.1:0-2622 GCA_035637055.1 Gemmataceae bacterium
CCCTCACCCCCTGGCCCCCTCTCCGTTCCAAAGAGGGGGAACACAAGGAGGGCGTATGAACGCCCAATTGCGCAGGCGGCTAGAAATGGCCGGGCGGGTCCGGGACTTTCTGCGGGCCCACAAGACGGACGCAGTAGGTGAAGGACTCGGGCTCGCGAAGCTCGAGGAGTTGATCGGTCGAGCGGAGGCGCTCGACGGGCAGCAGCGAGCGGGGGTGGTGACGACCCGCTTGTCCACGAAGCACCGGAAGGGAATCCGGCGGGCGCTGCAGAGCAAGCTGCTGCGGTATCTGCGGGCGCTCGGTGGACTCGGAGATCCCGAGAACGGTGAGGCGGCGGTGCAGTTTCAGGTGCCGCCGTCCAACGCCAGCCACCAGGCGTTGCTCACCGCGGGGCGCGATATGCTGGAGAAGGCGACGGGGCAGAAGGATGTGCTCCTGAGCCGCGGCATGCCGCCGACGTTGCTGGACGATCTCGCCGGTGCGCTCGGCGGATTGGAGAAGACCATCGAATCCACG
Source organism: Gemmataceae bacterium (assembly GCA_035637055.1). Lineage (GTDB taxonomy): Bacteria > Planctomycetota > Planctomycetia > Gemmatales > Gemmataceae > DASPXY01. The sequence continues at coordinate 518 of DASPXY010001362.1, forward strand.
CGGGCGGGTCGGCGCGATCATGTGGGTGCAAGCGCCGATCTCCAGACCGTGGCCGCCGAGATCAAAAAGCAGGTACGAGCGCTCGACGGGATGGTGCGGTACCGGTTCGGCGACCATGCCGAGCTGATGGGCGCGTGGCGCAGTGCCCGCAACGTCCTCGGCCCGTTCAAAACCAAGAACGAGCCAGAGGCGGGCGGTAGTCAGCCGAAGGCGGCGTGATGGCGCCTGAGGTGTCAGGGGAGGCGGCGAGGCGCGGTGGCGTGGTTAGCTGCCGCGCCTTGTTGCATTGAGTCATTTCTCTGACTAGGTCCCGACAGCGTCTTGACTTGATTCTAGCGGAGTATTGATCATAGATGGAGCGCCCACGGCGCATAGACCGAGGAACTGCGGTATCCATTCTGGTTCATAGCCAATTCATCTGCTTACAGGTAGAAGAACGACAACCGCGCGACCCCGGAGCGGCGACGTCGCGCGGAGGGCGGCGGCCCAATCGTGACGGCATCCTTCATGGTCTACCGCTTTATGGGGCGGGACGCATATTGGAACGCAACTCAGATGCTACGAACCCCGGGGCGCAGTTGAGGATCGCCCATGCCTCGAGGGGAGCAAATCGCGAAACCGGCTGAGCGAGCTACTACTCGCTTTGCCGGTTTTCGCTTTCTAAGTCGCGTAGGGCACTCGAAGGAGGGCGCAAATGGCCTGTGTCATCTCTGTAGACTCGGTGACCGGCTTAAACTTGGGCGCCGGAGGGCGACCACGAGACATTGCGGTTAGCGGCACCGTCCAGGGCTGCAAACTCGTCACCGTCTCCTTCCCTCCGTTCCCAACACAAACCGTGACCGTCGTGTGGGTCACCGCGACCCTCGGCAAATGGACTGCCGTATTCAACGCCGGCGAAGACATTGCATGCGGCGCCTTAATCACCGTGGAAGCCTACTGCGCCACGAACAAGGCGTGCACGTCGGGCCAGCTCAGTCTCGTTGTTGACTGCTGTCCCTCCGCCGTGACACTTCAGGTCCTAGACGCCACCAACAATGTCGTGGATCCATCGACGCTGCCGTGCCTCCCGCCTGGTGTCTACACCATTCGAGTCGCCGCTCCCGCCGTGCCCGGCCAGAGCTATTACTGGTCGGTCAATGGCAATCTCCAGGCGCAGTATACGAATCAGTCCACAATCAATTACACCGTGCAGGCCGGAATCCCGACCGACATCACGATCGCCGTGCTGCCGCCGGCAGGTGTCCAGTGTCCTCCGCTGTCTGGAAACGTGCATCTGCTGGGCTGCACGCAGGCCTGTCCCGACTTGACGGGGGTCGTTGTCGCTGGCTGCTCGCCCGGCAAGGTAACGCTCACTGCACAAGGCACGAATCTCGGCTTGGCGCAGGAGTTCGACTGGACCTTCGGCGATGGAACGCCACCTCAGACGAGCACGGCGCCCGCCATGCCCCACACCTACGTCGGCAACGGAGCGTATACCGCCACGGTCATCATGCTTCGGCCGCCCGGTTGTTCGCCGCGAACACAGGTGGCGTCGCGGGCCATCCCGCAATGCGGGACCGGCACCGGTAGGCCAGATGTGCCTGACGACGACGATGGCGGCGGCGGCGGCTGCGGGTGGCGTCGCATTCTGGCGATCATACTTCTTGCGGCAGCTGCGTTTGTGGAGTTCTACGCCTTGTGCGTTCCTGCGGCGAGTGCCGCGCTTCACTGGATTGCCGCTGGGCTTGCAGCCGCTGCGGCGGCCTTGCTCGTATGGTACGCTCTGGATGTATTCTGCAAGAAACCGTGCGGCTGGTGGCAATTGGTGAGCTGGCAGGCCGCTCTCGGCGCCGCCCTCGCCGCTGTTTACTACACTGTCTGTTGCCCCGCGCTCGCTATTGCCGCGGCCGTCTTGGGTGCAATCGCCGCTGGTTTCTTCTGGTACTGGGTTAGGAAATGTCACCCTACGGGTTGCCGTATCATCGGCGAGCTCGGTTTCGTGGTGACTGGGCTAATGATCCCGATACTTCAGAAGGTGGGCTTTTTGACGGGTCTGGCTGTTTGCACGGCCAGCTACGTGACGCTGACGGTGGGTATCGCGGAGACCATAGTTGGTGTCTCTGGGA
>DASPXY010001363.1:0-3092 GCA_035637055.1 Gemmataceae bacterium
AAGAGGCGGTAACTTGGCGCGACGTGAGCCCGCCGTGGACTGCGCACACAGCGGGCTCACGCCGCGCCGCTCGCCACCCTTGCCCAATTCTTCCTCGCTCCATCCGATTCCTGAAGTTCGACGCCCGCACATCCGATACAGACGATACTGACGGAGCGTGTGACCCAGAGGGGCGGAGAGCCGTGCGGTACTCCGCTGGGCGAACCGACCCGAAACGTCCCAGAGGCGCCGACATGAACCGACGCACGACGCGGGGCCTGGGGTGGTTGGCGGTGGTCTGGACGGGGACTGCCCTTCCCGGCTGCCTGCCGCTCGACGTCGACCCCCTGCGCGCCGCCATCTGCGGGACGCTCAATCGCCCCATCGACGTGCAGGCGGTCGTCAACCTCGGCCCGCCCCATCCGCTGCCGCCGTCGGCCGACGCTCCGACCCGCGACGATACCAAACCGCCGCCCAAGGACAAGGGCCCGCTGCGCATCCCAGACGTACTGCCCGGCGCCAACGAGCCGCCGCTCAGGCTGCCGCCCCTGCCCAAAGACGCCGCGGGACGCGAGAAAATCCTGAGCAAGTTCTATCCAGCGCTCGATCCCATCGGCCCGGAGATCAGGCCGCTCCCTGGCCCCGATGGCCGCCCGATGACCCTGGCCGACCTGCAAAAGTTGGCGACGGCGCGCAGCCCCGTCCTGCGCCGCGCGACGGCCGCCGTGCAGGCAGCCCGCGGCGCTGCCATCCAGGCGCGTCTGCACCCCAACCCCACGATCGGTTACGAGTGCGATCAGGTCCAGCCCGGGTCGGGGCCGACGAACAACGTCGGCCAGCAGGGCTTTTACATCAATCAACTCATCAAGACAGGCGGTAAGCTGAACCTCGCCGCCGCTGCCGCCGAGATGGACGTGGTCAACGCCGAGGTCGCCCTGCGTCAGGCCCACGTCGAGCTGACGGCGAAGGTCCGGGCCGGCTATTTCGCGGTCCTCGTCGCCGAGGAGAGCCTGCGCTTCACGCGCGCCCTGTCGCAACTGGCCGACGATGCCTACCGCATTCAGATCAATCAGGTTCGCGCCGCCCTGACCGCCGGCTACGAACCGCTGCAGCTGTACGTCTACGCCTTGCAAGCGCGGCAGGCGCTCGTCCAGGCACGCAACCGCTACGTCTCGGCGTGGAAGCAGTTGACCGCCCAGATGGGCGTGCCGGACATGCATTTCACCGCCCTGGCCGGCCGCGCCGACTCCCTGATTCCGCAGTTCCACTACCCGACGGCTCTTGAGCAGATGCTCGGCGTTCACACGTTGCTGCGGACCGCCGAGAATACCGTCCTCAAGGCGAAATACAACCTGCGCCTGGCCGAAGTCATGCGCTTGCCCGACCTGCAGACGAACTTCGTCTACCAGCACGACAACGCGAGTGGCAACAACCAGTTCAACCTGCAACTCGGCATCAGCCCGCCGCTGTGGGATCGCAACCAGGGCAACATCCAGTTCGCCAAGGGCCTGCTGGCTCAGGCGGTCGCGGATCTCGACGCAACGCGCAACGACCTCATCCAGCGCCTGGCCGAAGCCTTCGAGCGCTACGAGAACTACCGCATTCTCGTGACCGACTATCGTGAGCGAATCCTGAAAACGCAGGTGCGCGTCTATCGCGCCATCCGCGACCGCTATCAGCTGGACCCCGAGAAGGTCAGCTTCGCCGACCTCATCACCGCGCAGCAGAACATCGCCAATGTCTTCAATACCTATCTCGGGCTGCTAGGGAATCAGTGGACGGCGGTGGTCGATGTGGCGGCGCTGCTGCAACTCGACGAGTTGTATCTACCCGGGCAAGACGGCTGTCTCGTGCCGGGATCGCCGCCGGGGGTGCTGGAAACCTTGCCGCTGCCGCAAGAGCAGGTCGAGTTGCTGCCGCGGGCCTTGATGGCCGCCCCGGTGGCGACCAGCGAGGACGCAGCAAGGTAGCTGCCACTGTGTTGTTCGTAGTTCCGCCTTCAGGCGGTTTGAGGGTATGCCGCCTGAAGGCGGAACTACGAACAACGAACCGAGCGGCACCGCGGTCTGACTCGGCTCACGGGGGCTGGTTCTTTTCTCCGTCACGAAGTGGCGCGCAGTCCGGCGGGTTCGCGGGCAGTATCTTGAAGGCAGCCCCACGACCCGCGACGGAGGCGACGACCTTCATGCCCCTGCGACTCGCACGCCTGTTTCCCCAACTGCGCCGGCTCACCATCCCGCCCGACTCCGACGCCGAACTGCTCCAGCGCTTCGCGCGCGGTCGCGATGAGGCCGCCTTCGCGGAACTCGTCGCCCGCCACGGGCCGATGGTCTTTCGCGTCTGCCGGCGCGTGCTCGGCGATGTCCAGACTGCCGAGGACGCTTTTCAGGCCGCCTTCCTCGTCCTCGCTCGCAAGGCCGGTACACTTGGCCAACCTGGACGGCTCGCCGCCTGGCTCTACGGCGTCGCGTACCGGGTCGCCTTGAAAGCGCGGCAAGCGGGCCGACGCGAGGGCTCTGGTCACGGGCTGGCGAACGCGCCCGAACCGCACGACCCGCATCCCGATCCGCTGTCGGAACTGAGCGCCCGCGAACTGCTCGCCGTGGTCGAGGAGGAAGTGCAGCGACTGCCCGAGGCGTACCGCTGGCCGGTGATCCTCTGCTGTCTGGAGGGGCTGAGTCTAGAGGAGGCGGCTCAGCGATTGGGTGCCACGACCGGCTCGCTCCGCGGACGCCTGGAACGCGGCCGCAAACGCCTCGGCGACCGCCTGGCGAAACGCGGGCTGACACTCGCGGCGGCCCTGGCCGCGGTGGAGGTCGCGCGAGCCGCGCCCACGCCGGCGCTGCTGTCGGTGGCAACCGTGCGCGCCGCGTTAGCCTTCGCGACAAACTCGGAGGCTGTCAGCGGGACAGCGGCGGCGCTCGCGAAAGCAGCGCTTCCGACCATCGCCAGCGGCAAGGTGAAGCTCGCCGCGGCCCTGCTGCTGGCCCTCAGCGCGGCCGCTGTCGGTGCCGGCGTGCTGACGCAGGTGCCTGCTGCGCCGGAGGAGCGCGGCCGACCTGAAGCAATCCAGGACGGCCAGCAGCAGGCGGCAGGACATGAGCAACCGCGCG
>DASPXY010001364.1:0-11454 GCA_035637055.1 Gemmataceae bacterium
CAGTGCCGCCGCGCCTGCTCAACCCCAACGTCGATCACGATCTGGAGACGATCACTCTGAAATGTCTGGAAAAGCAGCCGATCCACCGCTATCAAACCGCCGAGGCGCTGGCGGAGGATCTGCAGCGTTACCTCAACGGCGAGGCGATCCAGGCGCGCAGCTCGAACGTGCTCGACTGGCTGACGCGGGCGCTGGACCGCAGCCACCACGACGTCGCGTTCCACACCTGGAGCACGATGGTGCTGGTGCTGGCGGCGATCGTGTTCGTCGAGCACGTGACGGTCTACTTTCTCATCCAGGCGGGGGCGCCGCGCGGCGTGATCACCGTTGCGCGCCTGAGTCAGTTCCTGCTGATCGGCCTGATGTTCTGGCACAACCGCGGCACCCGCATCATGCCGACGAGCGGTCCCGAGCGTGAATTGTGGAGTATCTGGATCGGTTACCTGGCCGGTTACGGGATCAGTGTGCTCGTGTTGCGCGCGCTGGTCGGGCAGGGGATAATCACCGCCGGCCCGACGGCGCCGCCGGGGTGGGAACAGCTGATCCACTACCCGTTCTCGGCGGTGCTGTCGGGGCTGGCGTTCTTCGTCATGGGCAGCAATTACTGGGGCCGCTGTTACGCGGCCGGGTTGGTCTTCTTTGCGCTAGCGCTGATCGTCACCAACTGGCTGCCGCTGGCGCCGCTGGCGTTCGGCGTGCTGTGGGCGGTGACGCTGGTGGCGCTGGGCTTGCATCTGCGCCACCTCGGCGGCAAGGTCGAGGGCAAGTCAGCGGCAGAAACCACTTCCAAGGGGGGAACATCATGACGCGACAGGTCTATGGCATCGTGGCGGCGCTGGCCGTAGGCTGGCTCAGTTGGCCGGCCCACGAGGCGACGGGTGATGAGGTTTCGGCCCCCTCGCCCGCCATCCTGCATGGCTCGGGGGCCTCTGGTCCCGTCACCGCGCCGATCAAGCTGTTCAACGGCAAGGATCTGGCGAACTTCTACACCTACCTTCGGAACCACGGCAAGAACAAGGATCCGGAGAAGGTGTTCACCGTCGCGAACGGCATGATCCGCGTCTCCGGCGAGATCTACGGCGCCTTCATCACGGAGAAGGAGTACGAGAATTATCATTTAATTGTCGAGTTCAAGTGGGGCGAGCAGACGTGGGCGCCACGCGAGAAGGCGGCGCGCGACAGCGGTATTCTGCTGCACTGCGTCGGCGAGGACGGGGCGGCCAGTGAGGTGTGGATGGAGTCGATCGAATGCCAGATGATCGAGGGCGGCACCGGCGATTTCATCCTGGTCAAAGGGAAAAATCAGCCGAAGATCACCGTACCCGTCAAGATGATCGGCAAGCAGTGGTACTACGACCCGAAGGGCGAACCGCGTCAATTCCCGCCCGGTCGAGCCAACTGGTACGGCCGCGACCCGCAGTGGAAGGACGTCAAGGGCTTCCGCGGCGCCCAGGATGTCGAGCGGCCCGTCGGCGAGTGGAACACGCTCGAATGCATCTGCGACGGCGACAGGATCACGAACATCCTCAACGGCAAGGTGGTCAACGCCGGCACCGGGGCGAGCCACACGCGCGGCAAGATTCTGTTCCAGTCGGAGGGGGCAGAAGTCTTCTTTCGCCGCATCGAGCTTCATCCCGTCAAGGGACGGAAGTAAGGGGACATTCAAAACCCCTCCCCCCAACCCCCTCCCCGAAACGGAGAGGGGGAGCAAGACCAACGCCGCTTTCTTCTCCCCCTCTCCGTTTCGGGGAGGGGGTTGGGGGGAGGGGTTTCTCGCCGCTGCGAACGGGACGCCGAACATGCAGCCGCTGCTGTTGCTCGACACAATCGGCCTGACGGGACGCCTTCTGCCCGGCGCCCCGCGGCTGCACGCCCTGGCCGAGAGCGGCTGGCAACGGCCGCTGCGCGAGGTGGTGCCCGCTGTCACCTGCACCGCACAGGCCACGCTGCTAACCGGGCAGACCGCCGCGGGGCACGGCATCGTCGGCAACGGCTGGCTCTCTCGCGACACCGGCGAGGTACGCTTCTGGCAGCAGTCGAACCGTCTCATCCAGGCCGAACCACTCTACCGCACGGCCCAGCGTCGCGCGGCGGAGCGGGGCCGGCCGTTTCGCTGCGCCAAGCTGTTCTGGTGGTTCAACCAGGGCGCTCGCGTGGACGTCAGCGTCACGCCGAAGCCGCACTACGGCTCCGACGGCAACAAGGTCTTCGACATTCTCAGCACGCCCGACAGCGTGACGGATCGGCTCAAGGCGAAACTCGGCCCGTTCCCGTTCCCGACGTTCTGGGGACCGATGGCCGGCCTCGCCTGCAGCGAGTGGATCGCCCGCTGCGCCGCCGACGTGCTGCAAACCGATCGACCCGACCTGACGCTCGTCTACCTGCCGCACCTCGACTACGACACGCAGCGCCTCGGGCCGAAGCGCTGCGACTGGCCGCGTCTGCTGGGCGAACTCGATCGGGCCTGTGAGCCGCTGCTCGATGCCGCCCGCACCGTCGGGGTTCGCGTCTGGGTGGTCAACGAATACACGCATCGGCAGGTCAGTCGCGCGATCGAGCCGAACCGCGCTCTGCGGCAAGCGGGACTGCTCACCGCGCGCGGCGGGCCGTTCGGCGAGATGCTCGACACCTTCGAGAGCCGTGCCTTCGCCGTGTGTGACCACCAAATCGCCCACGTTTACGTCAACGATTCCGCCGACCTGGACCGGGTGCGCGACGTGCTCGCGCCGCTGCCGGGCGTGGCTCGCGCCCTGACCGGCGCGGAACGAACGGAAGTGGGATTGCGGCACGAGCGCGCCGGCGACCTGATTCTCCTGGCCGAGCTGGACGCCTGGTTTGCGTATCCGTACTGGCTGGACGACCGCCGTGCCCCGGACTTCGCCCGTACCGTCAACATCCACGCCAAGCCGGGCTATGACCCGTGCGAACTGTTCTTCGACCCGAAACTGTGGTGGCCCAAGGGGCGCGCGATCCGCCGGCTACTGCAGAAAAAGCTCGGCTTTCGCACGCTGTTCGATGTGGTGCCGCTCGATCCGTCGCTGGTGAAGGGCAGTCACGGGCTGCCCGTCGCGGATCCACAGGATCGGCCTGTGTTGATCGGGGACGGCCCGGCGCCTGCGGCCGATCTCGCTATGACGGATGTGCGCGATCTGGTATTGGCGGCGCTCGATCTGGCGTGAGGCGCTCACGACTTGCCCAGCACAAGATCAACAACCCAACAGCCCCGGATGTGCGGCCCTGGACCGCGCAGGTGTCCGAGGAGGTCAGCATCGGTGCAGCGGGCCTGTTCCAGGGCGTCGGCCAGAGCGGCAAGGCGGGCAGGATCAAGGGTTCGTGCGGGCAGGGTGCGTTCCTCGTAGGCCGCCCGTGCCAGCGTCACCTTGTCGCGCGTCTTCCAGGACCGGACGACCGACACGGGGCGAAAGGGGTTGCCGAACACGCACCGGATCAGTTCGAGTTGCGCTGCACGTTCCGCCTCGCGGGCACGAGTCCGCGAAGCGGAAGGTGCAGCGTCAGAAACGGTCAGCGCGGCGCAATGGGCGACATTGTAAACCGCGGTACGGAAACTCCGAGTGGGTAAGGAAGTGTAGTAGACCGCGTATTCACCAGACGGATGGCCGATCACATCGGCGTCCTCGTAAGTGGCCCGTGCCGCTTCGCTTACCAGCCTGTCGGCAAAGCCCTCCATTGCCTCAATCGCGGCCCGTCTCTTCTCCGGCAGAAGGTGCCAGAGCCGGCGACAGCATGCGCAGGCGGTCAACCGTAACTTGCGGGCGCTGGCCCTGCCCTCCCCCTCCAGGAAGTGGAGCATCAGCACCGGGTCGTCGGTGGACAACCATTCTGCCTCCGTCATCGGTTTACCCCCCTTGATCTTGGGTGGCGTGTTGCACTGGCACCATCCGAATGTTATCGTAGCCACAACAATGACAAGAGCCGATGGGCCGGGGTGCTTTCCCAGCCGCTCCGCCCTCCAGACGCTGGCCACCAGCGAGGACGGCCTTTGTGCATGGCGACCCACTCCCTATCCACGGCCGCGGTGCCGCCGGCAACCCGGCCAACCGCTTCGAGCGCATCCACTACGAGCCCGATCCCGACGCCGAGGATCCCGACACCCCCGCGCCGCAGACGCAACTCTTCCGCGATGCCGCCCGCTCGATCATCGTCACCAACGACAGACCCGACGTCGGCTTCGAGGCGAGCATTAACCCCTATCGCGGATGTGAAAACGGCTGTATCTATTGCTACGCGCGCCCGACGCACGAATACCTCGGCCTCTCCGCCGGCCTCGACTTTGAGACAAAGATCTTCGTCAAGGAGGACGCCCCCGCCCTGCTGCGCCGCGAACTGAACGCCAAGAGCTGGCAGCCGAAACCGCTCGGCCTCTGCGGCGTCACCGACCCCTACCAGCCCGTCGAAAGCCGTCTGCGCCTGACGCGCCGCTGCCTGGAGGTGCTCGTTGAATTCCGCAATCCTGTCATGATCGTCACGAAGCGGCGCCTTGTCACGCGCGACCTCGACCTGCTGCAGCAACTCGCCCGGCACAGCGCGGCCAAGGTATTCCTGTCGGTGACCACGCTCGACGGCGCTCTCGCCCGTGTCATGGAGCCGCGCGCCTCGCAGCCGGCCGCTCGGCTCGCCGCCGTTCGTGAGGTGGCCGCGGCGGGCGTCCCGGTCGGCGTCCTGGTCGCGCCGGTCATTCCCGGGCTAACCGATCACGAGATCCCCGCCATCCTCGAAGCCGCCGCAGCAGCAGGGGCACGCTTCGCCAGCTACGTCCTGCTGCGGTTGCCGCACGGTGTTGCCGATCTCTTCGAGCGCTGGCTAACGCAACACTTCCCGGAGCGCAAGGAGAAGGTTCTTGGGCGCATCCGCGCCGTGCGCGGCGGCAACCTCAACGACGGCCGCTTCGGCACACGCATGCGCGGCGAGGGAGCCCTCGCCGAAACCATCCGCGACCTGTTCGCCCTCGCGCGTCGCAAGGCCGGCATGAGCCGCCGCGGCCCCGAACTGTCCACCGCCGCCTTTCGCCGTCCGGATGAGACGCCGCCGCTGCTGTTCGATCTAGCCGGCCCAGAGGAATGAGTGATGAGTCACTTTCCACGGATCCCTCATTACTCGCGACTTCTTCCCCTTTCCCGTTTTTCCTCGCTTGGCTGCTCAAGTCATTCGGAGGGCCGGCCGATAACTAATGCTGTCAACGCCGCAGCCAAACGATGGGACAACCAACGACACCCACCGGCAACATGGCCGCACGGACGCGGTTCTGCGGGGCCTTGTGAGCGACGTCCTAGGAGGGGGACGTACCCGCAAGCTCACCCTCGCGACTGCTCGATCCATCGGAACGTGGATCACCCCCGCTTCACGGCTCCGATGGATCGCCGGCGGCCTACCCGTACGGGGGCTCCGGCCGTTCAGTTCTTCTCCCAGGACCGCCTGACGACCGCCACGACTCCCCGGTTGTTCTCCCCGCAGGCATGGTTCGCCGCCACGACCCCACGCCGGAGCCCCCGCCTTTTCAAGGCGGAAGGAAAAAGTAAAAAGGCAAAAGGAAAAAGCAGGAACAGGGCGACCGCTCTCTTCTTGTTTTTCCTTTTGCCTTTTTACTTTTGCCTTCTTTAGAGGTGGCGATGGACATCCAGAGCGTTCATGCCCGTGAGATCCTCGACAGTCGCGGCAATCCGACCATCGAGGTCGAAGTCCTCCTCGCCGACGGCGCCAGCGGCCGCGCCGCCGTCCCCAGCGGCGCCAGTACCGGCGCTCACGAGGCCGTCGAATTGCGCGACGGCGATAAGAAACGCTATCTCGGCCGCGGCACCCTCAAGGCCGTCGCCAACGTCAACGACACCATCGCCCCCACCCTCGTCGGCCAGGACGCTCTCGAACAGGTTGCCATCGACCGCTTGCTGTGCGACCTCGACGGTACGCCGAACAAGAGCAAACTCGGGGCGAACGCCGTGCTCGGCGCCTCGCTCGCCGTCGCCCACGCCGCCGCCGCCTCGGTCGGCCTGCCGCTGTATCGCTACCTCGGCGGCGCCAACGCGAAGTATCTGCCCATTCCGCAAATGAATATCCTCAATGGCGGCAAACACGCCGACAACAATGTCGATTTCCAGGAATTCATGATCATGCCCCTCGGCGCCGCCTCGTTCCAGGAGGCGCTGCGCATGGGCGCCGAGGTCTTCCATCACCTGAAAAGCGTGCTTCATGATCGCGGGCTGAACACGGCCGTCGGCGATGAGGGCGGCTTTGCGCCGAGCCTCAAGAGCAGCGATGAGGCGTTCGAGGTGCTCGCGAAGGCCATCGAAAAGGCTGGCTACAAACTCGGCGAGCAGGTCGCATTCGCTCTCGACCCTGCGACGACGGAACTGTTTGACGAGGCGAAGAAGAAGGGCAAAACGGGCTACTGCTTCTTCAAGAGCCGGCCGGACCACATCGCGACGACCGACGAAATGATCGATTTATGGAAGGGCTATTGTGCGAAATGGCCCATCCGCTCCCTGGAGGACGGCCTGGCCGAGGACGACTGGGCGGGCTGGCAGAAACTGACGCGCGAGCTGGGGGCGAAGGTGCAGCTCGTCGGCGATGACCTGTTCGTCACGAACACCAAGCGTCTGCAAGAAGGGATCACGAAAGGGGCGGCCAACAGCATTCTCATCAAGGTAAATCAGATTGGTTCGCTCACCGAGACTCTCGATGCGATCGAGCTGGCGCGGCGAAACGGTTACACGGCGATTATCAGCCACCGCAGCGGCGAGACGGAGGACACAACGATCGCCGATATCGCCGTCGCGACCAACGCCGGCCAGATCAAGACCGGCTCGACCAGCCGCACCGACCGCATCGCGAAGTACAACCAACTGCTGCGCATCGAAGAGGATCTCGGCGACAGCGCTCTTTACGGAGCGGAGTTGTGGCCGACATCGCGGCGGTGAACTGCGGTGTTGGCGAGCGGGGAGGCGTAAGCCCCCCGGTGGAGAACATGCCCCACCGGGGGGCTTACGCCTCCCCGCTCGCCAACACCGCAGTTACACGCGTACGCGCATCTCCTTGAAGCGCCGGACGCACCCCGTAATCGCGATCTCGGTCGGCAAGCGCTCGATACTCGACGCCCCGAAGAAGCCGACGACCCCCTTGGTGTGTTCCAGGATGTACTGGGCATCCTCCGGCTCGGAGATCGGCCCGCCGTGGCACAGCACGAAGATGTTCGGCTTGGCCCGCTTCGCCGCGTCGTGCATCGCCTGGACGCGACGGGCTGCTTGCTCCAGTGTCAGCGCCGTGCGGGCGCCGATGCTGCCCTTGGTCGTCAGGCCCATGTGTGGAATCAGCACGTCGGCGCCGGCACGGGCCATGTCCTGCGCCTCGTCTTCGTTGAAGACGTAAGGGCAGGTCAGCAAGCCCAACTCGCCCGCCTGCCGGATCATGTCCACCTCCAGCCCGTAGCCCATCTCGGTCTCTTCCAGGCCCTGCCGATAAGAGCCGTCGATCAGGCCGACCGTCGGAAAGTTCTGCACGCCGCTGAAGCCGAGCGCCTGAATCTCGCGCAGGAACAGTTTCATGATGCGGAACGGGTCGGTGCCGCAGACGCCGGCGAGCACCGGGGTGTTCTGCACCACCGGCAGCACCTCGCGCGCCATCTCGACAACGATCTGATTCGCGTCGCCGTAGGGCATCATGCCGCTGAGGCTGCCGCGGCCGGCCATGCGAAAACGGCCCGAGTTGTAGATGATGATCAGGTCGATGCCGCCTGCCTCGGCGCACTTGGCGCTGATGCCCGTGCCGGCACCGCCGCCGATAATGGGCTTGCCGGCGGTGACCTGGTTGCGAAGACGTTCCAGACACTGCGCGCGGGTGAAAAAGCTCATCGTCGCTCCTTGTTTTCCTTGGCGTTCTCGGCACGCTGACGGTTAAATGACAGCCATTGTAGCCGGGCCGTCTATCTCTGCACAGGAAGGGACCGCACCATGCCCGTTGTCCTGATCGGCACGCTCGACACCAAGGGGGCCGAGTTCCAATTCGTCCGCGACCTGCTGCAGCGGGCTGGGCTGGTGACGCTCGTAATCGATGCCGGCGTGCTGCAACCGCCGCACTTCACGCCGGACGTGCCGCGCGAGGAAGTCTATACCGCCGCCGGCACCAGCCTGGCGGCCGTGGTTCGGGCGGCCGACCGCGGCAAGGCCATCGAGGCGGCGGCGCGCGGCGTGGCCCGCATCGCGCAGGATCTGTTCGCGCAGGGCAAGTTGGAGGGCGTGTTCGGAATGGGCGGCTCGGCGGGCACGACCATCGGCACCGCCGCCATGCGTGCCCTGCCGTTCGGCGTGCCGAAACTGATGGTCAGCACGCTCGCCAGCGGGCAAGTGCGGCAGTACGTCGGCGTGCGCGATATCCTCATGATGTCGTCGGTCGTGGATATAAGCGGCCTCAATAGGATTAGTCGCACGGTCCTTACCAACGCCGCCGCGGCGCTGGCTGGCATGGTCTCGAAAGCCCACGGGTTGCAACCCGTGGGCTTGGCAGAGGACAAACCGCTGATCACCGCGACGATGTTCGGCGTGACGACGCCCTGCGTGGAGGCGGCGCGGGCCGTCCTGGAACGCGGCGGCTACGAGGTGCTCGTCTTCCACGCCACCGGCGTCGGCGGCCGCACGATGGAGTCGTTCATCGCCGACGGCCTGATCCGCGGCGTGCTGGACATCACCACGACCGAACTGGCGGACGAGTTGGTCGGCGGTGAGTTGTCTGCTGGACGCGACCGGCTGACGGCGGCGGCGCTGCGAGGGGTGCCGCAGGTAATCTCGCTCGGGGCGCTCGACATGGTCAACTTTGGGCCGCGCGCCACGGTGCCGGCTCAGTTCAAGGATCGCCGTTTCTATCAGCACAACCCGAACATCACGTTGATGCGGACGACGCCCGAGGAGAACGACAAGCTCGGCAAGGAGATCGCCGAAAAGGCGAGCGCCGCACGCGGGCCAACGGCGGTGCTGGTGCCGCTGCGGGGCGTGTCGGCGATCGACCGCGAGGGACAACCGTTCTGGTGGCCCGAGGCGGACGCCGCCCTGTTCCAGAGTTTGCGGAACTGGATCGGGCCGCAGGTGCGGCTGATCGAACTGGACCTGCACATTAATGACCCGGCCTTCGCGCAGACGGCGGCCGAAACGCTGCTGGAGATGTTGCGGTGACCGTGCCTGGTTTCCGAAGAACCCCTCCCCCCAACCCCCTCCCCTGCAAGGAGAGGGGGAGCAAGACAACACCTGCTTCTTCTCCCCCTCTCCGTTGCGGGGAGGGGGTTGGGGGGAGGGGTTTCAAACCCAGGCGGTTTTAGTTAGGTTTTCTCCGCGCGTCCGTTTATCTTTAAGGGTAACTTCCCACGCCGAGCCTGACTTCGGAGAACGTGCCATGCTGCGCGGCCGACTGATCCTCACTGCGAGCCTTTTCACCCTCGCGCTGACCTGCTGGCTCGTCGAACCCCGCAGCGCTGCCCAGCCACCCACCGACCCCGACGAAACCCTCCTGCGCAACGCCGGCCTTCCGATCGACGGCCCCGGTCTGCTCGACTTCTTCCGCAAACGCTCCCTGAAGGTCGCCGATCGCCAGATCCTCGAAGATCTCGTCGGGAAACTCGACAGCACCGCCTTCAAGGTCCGCGAGGCGGCCGTCAAGGAGCTGATCGTGCGCGGCCGCCTCGCGCTGCCGTTCCTCAAGAAGGCGGTCAAAACCGGCTCGCTGGAGATGGTGCGACGAGCGACGGACTGCATCAAGAAAATTGAAGGCGGTCCCGGCCCCGAACAACCCGCCGCCGCGGCGCGTCTGCTCGTCCTGCGGCAGCCCAAGGAGGCCGTCGAGGTTCTCCTCGACTACATCCCCTTCGCCGACGAAGAATGGCTCGCAGACGAAATCCTCAACGCCCTGGGCATCCTGGCCCAGCGTCAAGGGAAGATGGATTACCTGCTGGCGACCTTGAAGGATCCGCAACCCGAGCGGCGCGGCGTCGCGGCCTATGTGCTGGCGCAGCGCGGCTCGCTCGCGCAGCGCGAGGCGGTGCGGCGGCTCTTGCTCGATGCGGATGCCGGCGTCAGGGTGCGGGCGGCGTCCGGCCTGATCGGCAAGCACGCCCTGCAGAACGTCACGGTCAACGCGACGGCCGACGAGGCCACCCTGCGGAACGCCGGCATCGGCACCGGCGCCAACGGCCTGCTGGAGTTCTTTCAAAAGCGCACGCTCGACGAGAAGGCTCAGGAACACCTCAAACAGTTGATCGCCCAACTCGGCAGTCGGTCCTGGTCGGCGCGTGAAAAGGCCACGAAAGAACTGATCGCCCGGGGCGTCCCCGCGGTGCCGTTCCTCAAGGCGGCCGTGGAGGACAGCGACCTCGAAATGGTGCGGCGGGCGACCGTGTGCCTGGAAAAGATCAAGCTCGGCCCCGGCCCCGGCCTGCCGGTCGCCGCGGCCCGCCTGCTCGTGCGCGCCGCCGGAAGTTCCGACATTCCCCCGGCCCGCGCCATTCAAACGCTGCTCACCTACGTTCCCTTCGCCGACGACGAGACGGTGGAGGACGAGGTGCTGACCGCCCTGAGCGTTCTGAGCGTGCGCGACACCAAGGTGGATCCTCTCTTCGTCAGCGCCCTGCACGACGCCCTGCCGCCACGGCGCGGAGCCGCCGCCTTCGTCCTGGGCCGCTCCGGGACGCAGGAGCAGTGTCAGGCCGTGCAGCGCCTCCTCGGCGATCCGGTGCTCAGGGTCCGCCTCCGCGCCGCGCAGGGACTCGTTGCCGCCCGCGATAAGACCGCGGTGCCGGCCCTGATCGATCTACTGGGCAAGGCGCCCGAGACCTGGGTGTGGCGCGTCGAGGAGCTGCTCAATCGCATCGCCGCGGACAAGGCGCCGCAGCCGGCGATGGACGACAAATCCGGCGACCTGCGCAAACGCACCGTCACCGCCTGGAACGACTGGTGGCGCGGACACGGCTCGCAGGTGGACCTGACGCGCGTGTTGCTCAACGAACAGCGGCTCGGACTGATCACCATCGTCGAGTACGACTCGAACTTCGGCAATCGTCAGGGGCAGGTGTCGGAGGTCGGCCGCGACGGCAAGGAGCGCTGGACAGTCAAGAACCTCATGGGCGCGATGGACGCCCAGGTGCTGCCGAACAATCGCATCCTCGTCGCGGAGAACAACGTCGGCCGCGTCAGCGAGCGCGACCTGACCACCGGCAACATCCTCTGGCAGCACAGCGTCCCCAACCCCGTCACCTGTCAGCGCCTGCCGAACGGCAACACCTTCATCGCCTACTACAACGGCTTCCGGGAACTCAGCCCGACCAGGGAAGTTGTCTTCACCCACGCGCTCACGCCGAACTTCTTCATCTTCAGCGCCAAGAAACTGCGCAGCGGCCAGATCGTGTGCATGACCTCGCAGGGCATCCTCATCGAGATCGACCCGGCGACGAAGCAGCAGACG
>DASPXY010001365.1:0-4846 GCA_035637055.1 Gemmataceae bacterium
ATCCTGGTGTTGCCCGAGTTTCACCGCCCGGCGCTCAAGCACATCCTTGTCATTGACAATGAAGACGAACCTTGCTCCGTCCTCCGCCATGACAGCTTGGTCCGGCAGCAGCAAGGCCTGGAACGGTGCGCTCAACGGCAACCGGGCGCGCACGAACATCCCGGGAGCGAGGCGTTTGTCCTTGTTGGCCAGGACCGCCCGCATGCGGATGGTGCCTGTCTCCGGGTTCACCTGGTTGTCGATAAAGTCCACCGCTCCGAGATGGGGGAAACCGACCTCGTTGGCCAGAGCGATGGCAACCGGCAATTTCTCGCCCTTGAGGCCCTGTCGGCGTGACTGCATCACCTGGAGGAATGTTCGTTCATCGACGTCGAAGAAAACGTACAACGGATCCTGGGTGACGATGGTGGCCAGGAGGGTCTCGTCTCCCTTGACGAGATTGCCCGGATCGACGAGTCGGCGGCCGATGTGGCCGCTGACCGGTGCCAGGACACGCGTGTACTCCAGGTTGAGGCGGGCCACGTCGCAGCCGGCCTTGGCGAGATGAACGCCCGCCTCCGCATTGGCTCGCTCGGCCACGGCTTTATCCAGGTCTTCCTTGGGAGCAACCCCTCGGGCAACGAGGTCCGTCACGCGTTTCTGGTTGGCCTCGGCAAGTTTGAGACGGGCCTCGGCCTGGACAAGGGCCGCGTCGGCCTTGTCCAGTTCGGCGCGGTGCAGCCGCGCGTCGATCTCGAACAAGACGTCGCCCTGCTTGACCTCCGCGCCTTCCTGAAACGGTGCCTTGAGCAGATAGCCGGTGACGCGGGGCCGCAGGTCAACACGTGTGGCCGCCTCGGTGCGCCCGGCGAACACCTCGTAGTCCACCACTGCCCGAAGCACCGGCCGTGCAACCGGAACCTCCGGAACCTTTGCGGGGTCTTGAGCGCTGGCAGCGGTCCCACCGAGTACGAAGAGACAGAAGCACGCTCGCCAGCCGCTGACAAATCGGGAGTTCATGGAAATGCCTCGCAGGAACCAAGCGAACGACAGAGCGAAACGGTTGCTGGGATCCTAGCCCGGTTGGCCACGGGCTGGCAAGGCTCCACAACAATCTGCAGGAGCAAGGCGAACCGGGCGGCCACCGCCCACACTTTCGCCACGCGGTGCCTGGAGCTTGTGCATTCCCGGAACCGCTGCAACATTCCCCGTGCCCATCTCCACTCCGCAACCCACGTCTTTGAAATACCTTGGAGTAGGCCCGCGGCCGGGCCCACGCAACCCAGATCCTTGGCACGGCGGTTGCTCAACATCACTAATTCCAGCGCCCGTGTGAACTTTCGCTGAGGAACCATGCAGCAACCCTAAACGCCGGCTATTCGCAGGATCTTCGCTCGCGCATTTCCTGGCGCTCTCTCCGGGCACCTCTCTCCAGCCCTGCGCCGAGGACGAGCGGACTTTAGAGGCCGCGATTCTCTCTCAAGAGCGAGCGGAGAAAACCGCCGGGATAAACCCGGCGGCTCGTCCTGGGTACAACGAGCGGCGGGGTTTATCCCCGCCGTCTGCCCTGCCTGGTGTGGTCCATTTGCCCTCGGAGTTATCCCTCATGATCCAGGCGCTTCGTCGCCCGGCTCTCGTCGTTGTCGGCACCGGCATGGCGGGCGCCAAGGTGGTCGAGGAAGTGCTGGCGCGCGACCCCGACCGTTACCAGATCCGCATGTTCGGCGCCGAGCCCCACGGCACCTACAACCGCATCCTCCTGTCCAGCGTCCTCGGCGGTCACCAGGATCCGAGCCGGCTGTGGCTCAATCCGCTGGAGTGGTACGAGGATCACGGCGTCTTTGTGCATCCGGGCGTCAAGGCCGAGAAAATCGATCGGAAAAGTCGTGTCGTGGTTGGCGCCGGGGGTAAGGTCGCCGAGCCGTACGACGCGCTCGTCCTGGCGACCGGCTCGCGCCCGTTTGTGCCGCCGCTGGAGGGGGCGCGGCAGCGCGGCGTGTTTGTTTTTCGCACCCTGGAGGACTGCTCTGCCATCGCCGCGTATGCCCAGGAGTGCGACCGCGCCCTGGTGATCGGCGGCGGTCTGCTCGGCCTGGAGGCCGCTCGCGGACTGCTCAGTCACGGTCTGGAGGTGACGGTCGTCGAGGTCGCGCCGCATTTGATGGTGCAGCAACTCGACCCGACCGGCGGTGCCCTGCTGCGGCAAAAGTTGGAGGCGATGGGGGTGAACGTCCTGCTGGAGAAAGCCAGCACGCACATCCTTGGCGAGAACGGCACCGTCACCGGCGTGCGCTTCAAGGACGGCAGCACGCTGGAAACCGACATGGTCGTCATCAGCTGCGGCATTCGCCCGAACGTTGATGAGGCGAAGGCCGCCGGCCTGGCGGTGGAGAAGGCGATTGTCGTTGACGATCAGTTGCGCACCAGCGACCCGGCCATCTTCGCCGTGGGCGAATGTGCCCAGCATCGCGGCAAGTTGTATGGCCTCGTCGATCCCGTCTACGAACAGGCCCGCGTTCTGGCTGATGTCCTTGCACGCAGTGATTCGTCGGTCGCCTACCGCGGGTCGCGCCTTTCCACCACCCTGAAAGTGATGGGCGTCGAACTGACGACGATGGGCGAGGTTCACGCGACCGACTCCGAAACCGAGGTGGTCAGTCATCTCGACCCGGTTCGTGGCGTCTACAAGAAACTGGTACTGCGCGACAATCGTCTCGTGGGAGCCGTCCTCCTTGGCGCCACGGACACCGGCGGCCAACTGCAGCGCCTGTTCAAGAGTGCCGAGCCGCTCCCCGGCTCGGCGCTCGATCTCCTCGCCGGCGACGGCGCCCGCGACGCCCTGCTGCAACAGGGGGCAGATGCCGACCTGCTCTCCCTGCCCGACGATACCCAGATTTGCAACTGTCACGCCGTCCAGAAAGGGCAGCTCATCGCCGCCATCAACGAGGGCAAATGTAGCGTTGAGGCCCTCGGCCAATGCACGCGCGCCGGCACAGGGTGCGGTACCTGTCAGCCCTTGCTCGGCCAACTGTTGCAGGCATGTGGCAAGGGCCGCAAAGAGCAGGATGCGAGCCAGAACAAGGTCGAGGCCATCAAGAAGCAGAAAAACGGTCTGGATTGTCTGCCGGATGTCTATCGACTCGCGGCCAACAACAACTGGGCGGAGATGAGCGAGGCGGACAAGGCACGGGCCAAGTGGTACGGCCTATTTTTCCGTCCGCCGACCCCGGGCAACTTCATGCTGCGGCTCAGGCATGAGGCGGGGAAGGTCAACGCCCGGCAGCTGCGCGTCATCGCCGACCTGTCCGACGAATACGGCAAGGGCTTCTGCGACCTGACGACGCGGCAGCAGCTGCAAATGCGCTGGTTTACCCTCGGCGATGTCCCTGAAATCTGGCGGCGCCTGGAAGAGGTTGGCCTGCACAGCAAACAGACGGGCATGGACAACGTCCGCGGCGTGTGCGGCTGTCCGGTGGGCGGTCTGACGCCGCACGAACTGCTCGATGCCGGGCCGGTGATTCGTCAGTTCAACGAGATGCTGGTCGGCAACAAGGAGTTCACCGACCTGCCGCGCAAGTTCAACGTGACGATCACCGGCTGTTTGGAGAATTGCTGCCACACCGAGACGCAGGACATCGGCCTGGTGCCGGCGTATCGCGAGTTGGACGGGCAGCAGGTGAACGGCTTCAACGTGCTGGTCGGCGGCAAGCAGGGCTCCGGCGGCTATCGGCCCGCGTCGCCGCTCGACGTCTTCGTGCGGCCCGAGGACGCGGCTGAGGTGTGCGCAGCCATCACGCTGATTTTCCGCGATCACGGCTCGCGGGCGACGCGCAATCGGTCGCGCCTGGCCTTCCTGATCGAGGATCGCGGCATTGCGTGGTTTCGGGCAGAACTGGAACGGCGCTGGGGCAGACCGCTCCTCAAGGCTGGCGTGGACCTGCGCAAGCAGCATCATGTCGATCACCTCGGCATTCATCCGCAGAAGCGCCCGGGGCACGGCTACGAGGGGCCGAACCTGTACTACGTCGGCGTGCTGGTGCCGGTGGGGCGGATCACGACGGCGCAGCTGCGCGGCGTCGCCGACCTGGCGGAGCGCTACGGCAACGGCGAGGTGCGGCTGACCGTCGGGCAGAACCTGATCATTCCAAACATTCCGGAGGATCGCATCGGTCTGCTGACCGGGGAGCCGCTGTTCCAGGAATTGCCCTACGATCCGTCGCCCATTATGCGCGGGCTGGTGTCCTGCACAGGCACCGACTACTGTCCGCTGGCGCTGATCGAGACGAAGGGGTACGCGGTTCAGGTGGCGCGCGAATTGGAGCGACGGACGGCCGGACGCAAGGTGCTGCCGCTGACGATTCACTGGTCGGGCTGTCCGGCGGGCTGCGGGATGCATCAGGTGGCGACGATTGGTTTGCAGGGTTGCCGGTCGCGCGTCAACGGCGAGGTCGTGGACGCGGCTCATGTGTGTGTCAAGGGGCGGACGGGGCCGAACCCGGTGGTGGCGACGGACCTGATGTACGACGTGCCGGTGGATCGCCTGGCCGAGGCGTTGGAGCCGTTGGTCAGTTATTTGCCGCGTTGAGTGGTGGATGGTGGATGGTGGGTGGTGGATGGTGCAGAAGCAAGTTCCCTCTTCACCATCCACCACCCACCATCCACCATCCACCTTTTGAGGAGAACTCTCCCATGTATACCGAGGCGGTGCAGGCACTGAGCGAACAGGCGGCGACGAAACTGGCGCAGCAGCGACGCTCGCTGCTCAGTCACTTCGTGCGCTCGATGATGGCCGGGATGTACGTCGGCGCCGCCATTGTCCTCATCTTCACCGTCGGCAGTTTCCTCCCGCCGGAGTGCCAAAAGCTGC
>DASPXY010001366.1:0-2790 GCA_035637055.1 Gemmataceae bacterium
TCCGCCCAGGATGCATCATCCTCGACATCCCAGGCATCGGACACCCGGTTGATTTCCAGCGAGATCTCCTGGCTCAGTAGGGCAAGGGCATTGCCCTGTTTTCCCGATCACCCGCCTCATTGCACGAAGCACGGAGGAGAATCGACATGAACCTAGATGCCAATCCAACAATTCAGGAACTTCAGGAACTGCTCAGGCGTTGCGACGACCGGGCTGGCCATCATGTGCTGTGGGTCAGCAAGGCCGGTGATGTTGCTATCGCGAGGCTCCCGAAGAACGAACCCGCGATCAACTTCAACGAACTGCACCCCGAGATGCAGATGCGGTGCGAAACCTTTCTGGCCGGCAACGAGTATGTCGGGCCTGAAGCCGCAGAAAGCACGGCTTGGGTGGCCGAGCTGTTGGACAGTTTGTTGCGGGAATGGGGCCGAGTGAAAGGAACCCCCGCCGTCGGCTACGCCGATCAGTACTGTTGGGCCGGCCTTGACACGGACGACCCCTGAGGAGCCCGCTGTGCCGATCAGTGTTCCCCCTCCCCACGGACGGAACCATGAGCATCAACTTTGAATGGGACAAAGACAAAGCCGCTGCCAACAAGAAGAAACATGGTGTAACATTCGAGGAAGCAGCCACGGTGTTCGACGATCCCCTGGCAGCGATCTTTGACGACGAGGCCCACTCGAAGGATGAACAACGCGAAATTATCGTCGGACATTCCACCAAGAAACGGCTCCTCCTTGTCTGTTTTACCGAGCGTGCTGGGGCTGTGCGGATCATCAGCGCCCGGCGCGCGACGAAACGGGAGCGTAAAGATTATGAAGAAAACCCCTGCTAATGATCGCTTGCCCGGTCCTGAGGACGACCTCCTGCCGGAATATCGCTTCGATTATCGCAAGGCGAAACCGAATCGTTTTGCCCAGCCCAAGCCAAGTGGCCGCGAGGTGCTGCTCGACCCCGACGTTGCCGAGGTGTTCACAACCGCTGAGTCGGTCAATGCGGTGCTGCGTGCCTTGATTGCCACAATGCCAAAGCACGCTTCGGGTTAGCAGGCAAAGCGGTCTCAAACCCGTCCACGTTCTGTTCCGCACCAAGGAGTTCATCGGGTTCCCATGAGCGCATCACCAAGACGAGCCACCCACTGCGGCAGATTTCTGCCCACCCCGCTGACGCGGCGTGAGATGCTGTTGCGTTGTGCCAACGGGTTCGGCGCGGTGGCGCTGACCGCCCTCATGGCCGAGCGCGCGGGCAGTGAACCAGACACGGTCCCGGGCCGCTTGGGCAGACTCCATCACGAGGCGAAAGCCCGCAACGTGATCTTCCTGTACATGGACGGCGGGCCGTCGCAGGTCGATACCTTCGACTACAAGCCGATCCTGGAGCGCTATCATGGCCGCGACCCGCACTCCGTCTTTCGCGTCGAGCCGACGCAGTTCGACAACGTCGGCCGCGTCATGGCGTCACCGTGGCGGTTCCGTCGCCGCGGCCAGAGCGGCCTGTGGTGCAGTGACCTGTTCCCACACGTCGCCGAGTGCATCGACGACCTGTGCGTGATCCGCTCGATGGTGTCGCGCTTTCCCGAACACACCAGCGCCAACTATTTCCTGCACACCGGCTCGGGGTTTCAGGGCCGGCCAAGCATGGGGGCGTGGTTCAGTTACGGGCTCGGCAGCGTCAATCGCAACCTGCCCGGCTTCATCGTGCTCAACGGCGGCCTGATTCCGCCCGGCGGGCTCGACAACTTCAACAGCGGCTTCCTCCCCGCGGCCTACCAGGGATCGGTCTTCCGCTCCTCCGACCCGCCGGTCGCGAACATCCGCCGGCTGGAGCCGAGCGACGAGCGGCAGCGCGGCAAACTTGGCCTGCTGCGGCAACTCGACGAGGGCATCCTGCGGAGCAGCGGCGGCGCCGACGAGATCGAGTCGGCCATCGCCAACTACGAGACGGCCTACCGCATGCAGACGGCGGTGCCCGAACTGATGGATGTCCGCGGCGAGACGGCGCTGACGCGGCGACTCTACGGCCTTGACGCCGAGTA
Organism: Gemmataceae bacterium; assembly: GCA_035637055.1. Taxonomy (GTDB): domain Bacteria; phylum Planctomycetota; class Planctomycetia; order Gemmatales; family Gemmataceae; genus DASPXY01. The sequence goes on from DASPXY010001366.1 coordinate 2,036, forward strand.
CGTCCCGACGCGCATCTTCGCCACCGAATGCCTGATCGCGCGCCGTCTGGTGGAACGCGGCGCCCGTTTCATCGAGTTGACGTGTCCGAACGTCGGCGCCGACCGCTGGGACCAGCACAGCGGTCTGCGGCGCGGTCACGAGAACAATGCCCGCGCCGTCGATCAGCCCATTGCCGCTCTGCTGCGCGATCTGAAAGGCCGCGGACTGCTGGAAAGCACGCTGGTCGTCTGGGCCGGCGAGTTCGGCCGCACCCCGTTCGCGCAGGGCAGCGACGGCCGCGACCACAACCAGTACGGCTTTAGCATCTGGATGGCGGGCGGCGGGGTGAGAGGCGGGATGGTGTACGGCGAGACGGACGAGTGGGGCTACAAGGTGGTGCAGGGTCGGGTAGAGATCCATGATCTGCACGCGACGATGCTACACTTGCTTGGCGTCGAGCATACCCGCCTGACGGTGCGCTTCGGCGGCCGCGACATGCGCCTGACCGACGTGCATGGCGACGTCCTGCATGCGATTTGCAGCTGAACCTGGATGCACGGCGGGGATAAACCCCGCCGCTCGTTGATACTTCGACGAGCCGCCGGGTTTATCCCGGCGGTTTTGTCCGCTCGTACTACTTCTACTGTGTCCGCCTGGAATCAGTGCAAGTCGTTTCGTAGATAATCTTTCTGAGCAACGCCCTCTCCGAAGGAGTCTCTCATGGAACGGCGTTTTCGGGTGCGGTTGGACGAGTTGCTCGGCGATGCGGTGGTTG
>DASPXY010001367.1:0-7062 GCA_035637055.1 Gemmataceae bacterium
TCCCTCCCGGTGCTGTACGTGGCCATTGGACGCCGGCTGGGCTACCCGCTGATGTTGGTGAGCACGAAAAACCACCAGTTCGTCCGATGGGACGCCTTGCCTCGGGGCGAGCGTTTCAACATTGAGGCATCCGGCGATGGAGTTAGCTTTTTCCCCGATGAATACTACTGCACTGGCCAGTACGCTATGCCGGCGGAGACCGTCCAACTGTGTGGCTATCTGCGGTCGCTGTCGCCGCGGGAGGAACTGGCCAGCTTTCTGCGGGAGCGGGGCGAGTGCTGGATGCAAGAACAAGTGTACCGAGAGGCGGTCACGGCGTTCGCTTGGGCCAACGAACTGGACCCGACGCGACAATGCCACCTATTCCTCGCCTGGCAAGCGCTGCGCGTGTGGGATGAGCGGCTCCGGAGTCGGCTCCCGCCCAGGCACTTCCCAATGCTGGATCTCGGCCTACCAGCGCCACGGTTCACCCGCATGCCAAGGGAACTGGAGCGGGAAATGATCCGGATGCAGGTGATGGAAGGACTGCTGGACGACCCAGAACTGGAGCAGCGGTGGTGGGGGCCGATGCGGCGGATCCCGAGTCATCGGCCTGCGGCGTTGCCCAAGGTGTTACGGATCGACTTCCGCTGGAACGAGTCCGTTGGATCGGAAAAGCGCCCGGGCAAGGGGGAGATATGACGCATTCACGCTTCTTGACCAAGACAGAACTGCACAAGCGGCTCGTGCAGCACGGCCATTCCCTTTGCGAACCTGAGACAAAAGGCGAGTTGAGAGTGGATGTCTGGCCGCCGCCCGAGATCGCGGTCATCGTGGCCCTGGAGGTTGACGCATTTGCCCCAGCTTACCGGCAGCGGTACTTCGTCTTCGTACGCGATGAGAACCGGGATCCAGCCGTTGAACACGCCCCCGAGTTCGCTTACCCAGCCGCGCTTGCCGCCGTTGCCGCACGGACGCCGGTGACCAGTCTGCGCATGGATGCCCCGGTGCGCTGGCTCCTATTCCGGCTGAAGCGGTTTCCCCGGCTCCTGCTCTGGCCGGAGGGCGGATTCAGGGGTCCGGACGGCTGCGGGTTCCTCCGCCGCGATAAGTTGCCCCGGCTGCAGCGGTTGATGCAGGACACTCTCCCAACGCCGGCCGCCGTGGGGGCCGTGAGCCTCGATCTCTCCATACCCGGAGACTGCGAGCTACTCTGGGAACTGGTCGACTTGGTAGCCCAGTGGAGCTACGACTTTTATTTCAGCGACCCGGACGGCAGAGAGGTGTACCTGCTTCACCATCATGAACAGGTCGTCATCTCCATCCCAGCCGACCGAGCGCGGCAGGAGCTACTGCGGGAACTGGGGGGGCGCCCCAACCTGTTCGAGGATTGTTCCGGCTACATCCTGGAATCAGACGAAGGAGAAGGCTGTGCCGACTCACGGGCTCTTGTCGCCTTGGGAGCTACAGCGATACTTGTGGGTGGTGTCAGCTACGGCTTCGACCGGGCAGTTCTCGACATAGAGAGAACCGGAATGCAGCTGGCTGATCAGGTTACCCTCGGTCGGCGGCTGCAAGTGCTGGGGGCCGCGGGAATGCTGCCTGGCGGCTACGCCTTCGACATCGCCCAGGAAGATCAGCCAACCATTCATGTAGTTCTGGTTCAAAAGGGCGGCCAATGGTACTTCACCGCCTGGCACTGGGAACAGTGGCCGTCGCGTGCTGTTGTTGGAACCTCCTACAACGCAGCCGTGAACGATATTCAGCTAGGGGAGGTTCCGGCGTTTCACATTCCGCAACCGATTCTTGAGGGTGAACCCATCTGGCAGGAAAGCACGGGCACACCGGCGGTGGAAGCCTTACTCCAGGGGCGCGATCCGGGTCCGCCTTCGTCGCCCTCCCAGAAGTCAACGCCTGGGGGATAGGGGACGCGACGGTGTAACGCGGAGGTGGTCAGAGCGGCGAAAACTGACCAGGCAGCCACCCAGCAGCCTGCTTTGCGATCGGGTTTCCTTCCGGTGGGCCGAGGTCGCCTTACCGAGAAAGCGAAAGGAGAGGATCCATGACTTTCAGTCCGAGCCTGGGCCGCTGGCTCCAGGAAGACCCTACTGGTTTCACCGCGGGCGATCCCAACCTCAGCCGGTTCGTCGGCAACAATCCGGCCCGATTCACTGACCCGTCTGGATTGGTAGTAGCGATGCCAGAGGGGCTTCCTGGCAACATTGCCGGGCGCCTGACAGAACTCGGTATCGAGGTCCGGCGGTTCCCAGACGTTAATGAGTACCGTAGCACCGACGGAAGAATCCGAATTCGATGGGACCAGCCCCATGGGAACGTGCCACCGCACTGGGACATTCAAGGATTCCCGGGTGCAACCGACGAGCGGGGACGCGCTGCCCACGCTCGTGTCACCGCAGGGGGAAGGGGCGTTGATGTAAATGGAAGGGACACGAGGGTGCTGCGCGAGGCAGGGATAACCGCAGAACCCCGCCGAGGCGGTGGTGGCGGTGGCGGGGGAGGGCGGGTGCGGCGCCCTGGATATGTTGACCCGCGCGCTCTCGTGGCTCTGGGAGTGATCGGAGTCGCTGTCGGGGGTGTCACCTACGGATATGACCGATTGATTACCGAGGGGGAACGTGTCGGCACGGAGTTGGCCACCCGTGTGGGCCTCGGTCGGCGCCTGCAAATCCTGGGTGCTGCGGAGATGTTGCCCGCCGGGTGTACGTTTGACCTCGTGCGTGGTGGAGGCCAGCCAACCATTCATGTCGTCATGGTGCAACGAGACAACCAATGGTACTTTACGGCATGGCACACCGAACATCGGTCAGGTTTCTTGTGGCTGGCCCCTCATCGAGTGACTGTGGAAGACATTCGCTTGGGTGACGTGCCGGCGCACCACACCCCACGTCCTTTGCCCGCTGAGGGATCCCTTTGGGAAGAGATCACGCGGGTGCCGCCACAGGTGGAGGCCATCATGCGCGGCGAGGATCCTGGACCTCCGGCTCCCCAAGGAGGAGGGCGGCCACCTGCGAACGGACAACCCATCCCGAACGTTTAACCGATGGCTCCGGTCACGGGGATGGGTTCCCCTGCTTCCCCGCGAGCCTGTTGTGGCGCAGTCAGGAGACTGTGAAATTGGTGCCGGTTCATTGTTTCGCGGTCCGCTGGACCGCGAAACAATGAACGGGGCGGTAAGGATCGCACGTATCCCTTCACGGTGACAAGCCTGGGAGGAAGATCTCGGACCTGCTCACAAGGCGCGCACCCCGAACGCGACGACGCTCTGGGGAGGGTGTCAACGTGAGATGCAATGCAAGCCAATTCCAGGCTCTCCCCTCTCCCGTTATTTTACCACGCCACCTGGCCGGCTGTCTGCGGCATCCCTCACTTCCGCAGTGGCCGCCAGGCCCTCGGCGGCTCCGCAAAGCCTCCTTCTTGCGGTGTGGGACTGCTTGCGTCCCTGGGCAAGTCGTGGCATGATGGGAAAGCCGGGTGGGAAGCATCCCCACTCGCGCGGCACGCACCCGGAGGCCACATCATGAAGATCGTCCACACACTCGTTGGCTTCGCCCTGGAAACGGTCGTCGGCACGGCAAAAGGGACCGGCCGACCCGCGAGATCACTCCCGAGATCCCGGAATGGGTCTGCGACCTCATCTCCCGGCTGCACGCCAAAAGGCCGGAGGATCGCTTCCAGTCGGCGGCCGAGGTGGCGGACCTCCTGACGAACTGCCTCGCGGAGTTGCGACGGCACGGCGCGGCCCCTTCCTCGTCCGACAAAACGGCCGAGCCTGGGATGTCGGTTGCGAGTCACGACACGGAGCCGGTCATCGTTGCGGGGCGGTCGCGCAAGCGCTGGTGGGTTCTCGCGCTGCTGATGCTGCTCGCCGGTCTCGGCCTTCTGGAACTCACCGGCGTGACCCGGATCACAGGTACGGCAGCGCAGTTCTTTGGCCCGAGGGGAAGGGATGCCTCCAGCGCGAAGGGCGGGCCGGGGCAGAAGGCGAAACCGGAGGCACCGCGTCCCGAGCCTGCGAAGGCCCCGGAAAGGCTGCTCCCGTGCCTTTTTCATCCCTACCGGATCGTGGAAGTCGATTTTCAGGGCAAGCAGCTGTTCCGGAGTAACGAGGCCGTCAGGAGTGCCTGCGGTTGCGAAGGCCTGCCCGGCGGCCGGCGCTTCTTCGCTGACTATCACGGCGGCTCTGTCATCGAGATGGACGCGAAGGGCCAGGTTATCCGTAGTTTTGAGATGTCCGGCGGCCCCAATAGCCTGCAGCGCCTGCCCAATGGCAACCTGGTCGTCGCCCTGTGCTCCGGTCACGAGGTCGTCGAACTCCAGGCCGACGGCAAGGAGGTCTGGCGAGTCGCGGTGGACGGCGACCCCACCGACGCCCGCCGGCTGGAGAACGGTCGGACGCTTGTCGCCCTGTACACCCCCGCCCGCGTCGTGGAGGTGGACCGCGATGGGAAGGTCGTCTGGGAGATTCCGCAAGTATCTTCCCCCGAGAGCGCTCGCCGGCTCGCCAGCGGCAACACGCTCGTTGCGTCGAGCAAGGGCGAGGTTCTGGAGTTTTCGCCTGCCGGCAAGGTCGTCTGGTCGGTTCGCAACGTGCCGAAGGCTTACGATGCGCTCGAACTGCCCAGCGGCAATGTGCTGATCGGCTACGAGAGCGGGCTGCGCGAAGTGACGCGGGCAGGCAACATCGTGCGCGAACTTCCCGTCGGCACCGTGCGGCGCATCGCGTGCTACTGAGCGACCCGGCCGCAGGTACAATCTCCACTTTTCCCATCGGCTTCCTCGCACTCCGCGCCACTTACTTCACCAGTCCGGCCGACGTGAGGCTGATCACGCCGAGGAATTCGCCGCCGCAGACGCCCTTGATCTTGGCCGTATCGCCCTTCTTCAGGGCGGCGAAGTCCTGCTTGCGGTTGTCGGGGTAGGAAGCCGAGACGCGCAGCGCCTTGCCGTTCTTCTTGCCGGCGCCGGCAAGCAACACACTGGCTTCGTCAGGTCGCAGTTCGACCACCACGCCCTCGACGAACAGCCATTTTTCGCAAGGGAGCAGTTGGTACACTTCCGACTTCGCGCGGTTGAACAGCTGCGTGTTGAAAAACACTTGAACCCCCACGAAGAGCCGCCGTCTATGAGGTTTGGCGTCAAGCCCCATCAGGCGTTTTGTGGTTCTAGCACGACCGGCGCAGACTGTCCACGCCGTCAGCTTTCCGCTGCCGCGTCCCTGCTCTCGTTCCTCAGCATTCTTTCCCCGCCGCCGCTCACCCCTCACAGCGCCGGGGTGAGCGGCGGCGGGGAAAGAATGCTCCCTGGCAACCTCGACGCGCTGCTGACCACGGGGCGCTGGTCCTGCGTTGGTGTCGGTTGGCGTGCTTCAGGGTCCCGGCGCGGCGCCGGGACAACCGTCTATCCGTGGGGGGCCGGCCACGGCCCCCAGCACCTGCTACCGTGTACGCCCGCGGCGTCCGGCACGCCAAGACAAGAGCCTACCCATCGAACGAACGGTGCCTTCACAGGTTCACCCGGCGGCACAACGGCGGCTCTCTCCGAACTCACAGGGAGCACTTCCGCAGACGCGGCCACGCCGCGCTACGCTCCTCTACCAAGAGTGGTTGCTCGATACCGCGGCGCTCACACCGCGACGGCGGCGGCCGCGTTCTTGGCGTGACGCCGCGCCGTCGCATCGACGCACAGCCGCCAGTCCTTCGCCACCGCTCCCTCGGGCAACTCGCCCTGCTCCAGGAAACGCCACAACGCGATCAGCAGTTTGCGGGCCAAGGCCACGATGCCGATTTTCCGCGCCCGCTTGTTCCCCGAGCCAAAAACGCCGTTCCAACCACTGACTCAAGGCACTGCCCGGCTGCCAGCGCAGCCACAGCCAGGCGAGTTCCACGATCAGGCTGCGCACGTGCCGGTTGCCCGCCTTGCTCATCCCCTGCTCGCGTTCGCTCTGGCCGCTGGCGTACGGCGTCGGCGTCAACCCCACCAGCGACCCCAGTTCCTTGCCGTTCTTGATCTGGCGCCAACGGAACAACTCCAGCACCAGAATCCAGGCGCTGCGCACCCCCACCGCCTTCAGACCCAGCAGGCGGCGCACCTGCTCCAAGTGCGGCTCGTTCCCCTCGCGCAGTTGCCGTTCTTGTTCGTTAGCCGCATCGCGTACCGGGCGGTGCAACGCTTCCCACACCGCGTAGTCCTGGAGGAGGCGCTGCTGCAAAGCGGCCGGCACCGGCCGCTCCGACCAGTCACGCAGCGCCGCCAGCGTCGTGCGGAAGTGGGCGTTGACCTCGGCCTCCAGGCCCTGCGATGCCAGCCGACCCTTGATGCGGTTGCTGCACTCCGTCTGCTGGCGCTGCAGGTCCTTCAGCCCGCGATGCAGTTGCCGGCGGTCCTCGTTCTGGACGGTCGGCACGTGGACCACGCTCCAGACCCGTCGCTCGCCGGCGTGGTAGCGGCACAGCAACTTGAGCAGCTTGCCGGCGTCCAGCGGAGCGCTCTTGGCGTGCTTGCGGCGGCGGTTCACTTCGATGGAGTTGGAATCCACAACGACGTTGTCGATGCCACGCGCCGTCAAGGCCCGGTGCAGCCAGAAGCCGTCGCGGCCAGCTTCGTAGCAGGTGCGGACCGGTGCGTCGGCGGGCAGTCCAAAGCGGGCCTTGGCCTTGGCGATTTCCTCGGCGCAACGGTTGAGGTCGCGAGCCGGCAGGCCGCGGAAGCGAGGCTTCTGAGCCGCCTCGGTGGCACAGGCCAGCAGCCACTTGTCCTGGCCCAACTCCAGCGCAATGTACAGCGTGCCCGTGGCAGTAGTGGTCATCAGTGGTCTCCGCATCAAGGGATTGAGTGTCCTACCTGATGGAGACTTGTACCACCTCCGATACCTCGCTGCCTACATGGTATCGAAAGAATCCATGCAAGCCGTGGGGGAGTGGTACACTGAGAGTTACCACACCACCCAGCGACCCCTCGCCCCACAGGAGCTTGCAAGATGACGACCACGACACGCGCTACCGCCGCCGACACCATTCTCGCCCTCGACCTCGGCAAATACAAGTCCGTCGCCTGCCTTTAGCG
>DASPXY010001368.1:0-2662 GCA_035637055.1 Gemmataceae bacterium
AAACGATGGTAGATCGTCGCGAGCAGGCAATTGCTGTTCATGGCCCGCAGCGACGGCTCCTCGCCGCGTGGGTTTGTGGATCCGATCACCTGCCCCATCCGCAGACCGCCGCCCGCCAGGAAGATGCTCATCGCTCGCGGCCAGTGGTCGCGGCCGGGCCGGCGGCTCGCGTCCTGGTAGGCGATGCGCGGCGTGCGGCCGAACTCGCCACAGAAAATGAACAATACCTCTCGGTCAAGTCCTCGTTGCGACAGATCCTCGATCAGCGCCGAGACGGCCTGGTCGAAGACCGGCATTCGTTCCTCGTACGCCCGGAAAATGTCGGCGTTGACCGAGTGATCGTCCCAGGTGGTGGTTCGGCCGGTTTCCGGGCGCAGGCGGCTGTTCGCCTGGCATTGCACGAAGCGAACACCCGCTTCGACCAATCGCCGCGCCGTCAGCAGATCCTTGCCCCATTCGGTATCGCCGTAGCGGGCGCGCACTCGGGGATCTTCGCGCGACAGGTCGAACGCCTCACGGGTACGACGCCCGGCGAGCAGTTCGACCGCCCGTCGCTGGAACGAGTCGAAGGCGGCGAGCGGCTCGGCTCGATCCAGCAGGCGCGGCAGTGCGTCGAGCGTCTGCAGGAGGGCCTGCCGGCGACGCAACGTCAGCGCCCCGTCCGGCGACAGCGCCATGTTCGCCTGGCTTTCGGGGGTGGAATACAGCGGCACCGGATCGTAGGCGTTGGCTCCGGTGGAGGTGATCGGGTTCGGGGCGGGCATGAAGGGGGCGTAGCCCGGCCCGAGGTAGCCGGGGCCGCCACCGTAAAACTTGGTGTTGCCCACGTACAGCGGCACCTCGCCCGCCTGGCCCTCCAACTCCTTCGTGACGATCGAGCCGATGTCCGGATATTCCGCATTCTGAAGGTTCGCCTGGACCGAGGGGTAGCCGGTCAGGAAGCGGTGCGTGCCGCCGGAGTGTTCGCCGCGATTGTGGTGCAGGCTCCGAACCAGAGCGAATTTGTCGGCCATGCGTGCGAGCCGCGGCAGGTGCTCGCTGATCTGCATGCCGGGCACGTTGGTGCGGATCGGCCGAAACGGTCCGCGGATTTCGGCAGGCGCTCCGGGTTTGAGGTCAAAGGTATCCAGGTGGCTCGGACCGCCATTCGCCCAGAACAGGATCACCGAGAAGTCGCGGCTGAGCGAGCGCCGTCCCTGCGTGGCCTCGGCAGCGAAAAGCCGCGCCAGACTGGGCTCGACGCCGCTAACGAGAGCGCCAAGGCTCAGGCCGCCGATTTTGAGCCAGCTGCGGCGATCCAGCGATCCCGAACAGGATGCGGAGCGTTTGCTTGCCATGCGGAAGCGTCCTACCGTCAGGAAGGTGAGCGAGGCTGAGGCAGTATCGAGGGATGATTATACACGCCGCGACCGGCCGTTGTCGCTGATTTTCAGGGCCAGTTCGGAATGAGATTAGCTATGTGGAAACCCCTCCCCCCAACCCCCTCCCCGAAGCGGAGAGGGGGAGAAGAAGAGTCTTCTGTCTGGCTCCCCCTCTCCGCTTCGGGGAGGGGGTTGGGGGGAGGGGTTTTCGACCGAGCTAATGAGATTCCCGACTAAAGAGAGAGAGGGCTTGCCGTTGCGTCCCATTTCTCGATAACGGCAGGTGGAGCGACGCCCGGTCTGGAAGCCGGGCGTGAAGGACTCGACCGACCCCCGACCCGTAACGGAAACTCTCTCGTGAGCACCCCCAGTCCCTACCAGGTGATCGGTACGCGCCCGATCCGCCACGACGGCCTCGACAAGGTCACCGGCCGCGCCCTCTACGGCGCCGACGTGCAACTGGCCGGTCTGCTGCACGGCCGCATCCTGCGCAGCCCCCACGCCCACGCTCTGATTCGCAGTATCAACGTCCGCAAGGCCCTCGCCGTTCCCGGCGTTGAGGCCGTCGTCACCAGCCAGGATCTGCCCGAACCCGGCAACCGCATCGCCGAACTGGGCGAGGGCGCCATCAATCTGCGGCATCTCAGCAGCAACACGCTGGCACGGGAGAAAGCCTTCTACAAGGGCCACGCGGTCGCCGCCGTCGCCGCGGCCAGCCCGCACGTCGCCGAGGAGGCGCTCGCCCTGATCGAGGTGGACTACGAGCCGCTGCCTCCTGTTGTCGATGTCCTGGCCGCGATGAAAGAGGGCGCGCCGATCCTGCACGACGATCTCACGACCGATACGCTCGCGGGATCGCAACCTGCTGGCAACGGCAAGCCCACCAACGTCGCCAAGCACATTCAGTTCAAGCTCGGCGACGCCGCGAAAGGCTTCGCCGAGGCGACGGTCGTTGTCGAGCGCAGTTTCAAGACAGCGACCGTTCACCAGGGCTACATCGAGCCGCACAATGCGACCGCCCTGTGGGGGCCGGACGGCAACCTGACCATCTGGTGCAGCACGCAGGGCGCCTTTACCGTCCGCGCCCAACTCGCCGAACTGCTGCAAATCCCGCTGTCGCGGATCAAGGTCGTGCCGATGGAGATCGGCGGCGGCTTCGGCGGGAAAATTCGCGTCTACCTGGAGCCGGTCGCCGCCGCCCTCAGTCGCAAAACGGGCCGGCCGGTCAAGGTGCTGATGAGCCGCAGCGACGTTTTCGAGGGCACCGGCCCGACACCGGGGTCGTTCCTCCGCGTCAAGAT
>DASPXY010001369.1:0-2493 GCA_035637055.1 Gemmataceae bacterium
AGAGAAGGCCGCGCCCGCGACGGCGCCGGCGTGGAAACTCAACGAGGCCCTGGAGCAACTGAAACTCTACCCACGCGATCCCTATTTGCAGTACGTCGTGCTGCAGCTCGCCCGCCGCGAGCAACGCCTGGATGAAGTGACAAAACAGGTCGATGAAATCCTCTTTGGCAGGTCGCTGTCCCCTCTCGGCCTGACGCCGGATCGGCGCCAGCGTGTCGATCTATTCAGTCTGTTCACCGGCGCCCTCGCCGTCCAGGAGAGTTTGCAACTCGACACCATGCGCGGCAACGGCCCGCAACTGCCCGAAGGCGCCGCCCCATTCGACAAGGGGAAGCAGGAAAAGCAGTTCAGCCCGGCGAAGCGCGCCACCCTGGAGAAGTTGCGGCAAGAGACCGTGAAGGTCGCCAGCCTGAGCGGTCCGACCGTCAGGAGCCATCCGTGGGAGAAAATGCTCGGCGACCAGCGGCCAGAAGTGTCGTCGCTGTCGCGCTGTGTGCCGGCGGACTTCTATCTCGCGGAGTTCCGTTCGCTCGACAAGTTACTGGCAGCCCTGGAGGTCAGCGACCTGTGGGGAAAATACTTGCTCAATCAGGGGCAGCAGGAAGCGCGCGATCACCAGGTGGGCGAGCGGCTGAAACGCCAGCTGGCGCTGCAGGCCAGCGACGCGCTGCGGCCGTTCTATGATCTCGTCGTCGAGGAGGTGGCCGTCACTGGCAGCGATCTGTTCCTGCGCGAAGGCAGCGACGTCACCCTGCTGTTCCGCGTCAAGCAGCCGCAGGTTTTCAAGACGAAGATGGACGGCTTCCTCGACACCGCCGTGAAGGGCCGCCCGCAGGTCGAGCAGACGACGGGCAAATTGCTCGGCGTGGCCTTCGTCCACCTCGCCAGCCCGGACGGCGAACTGAACGTGTATTCCGCCTATCCCGAGGAGAACCTGCACATCCGCAGCAACTCGAAGGTCGCGCTACAGCGCGTCCTCGAAGCGGTGCGCGGCAAGGGCGAGGATGGCAAGCCAGTGACCCGGCTTGGGGAGACCGCGGAGTTCCGCTACATCCGCACACTGATGCCCTGCGGTGCGAAGGAAGAGGACGGCCTGATCTACCTGTCCGATCCGTTTATCCGTCACCTGGTCGGTCCGGAGGTTAAGTTGACCGAGCGGCGCCGATTGCTCTGCTACAACCACCTGCGCATGATCGGCCACGCGGCGCAGATGTACCGCACCGAACACGGCAAATCGGCGGCCTCCCTGGAGGACTTGATCGCAGCGAAGTGTTGCCCCGGCAAGTTCAACGAGGGCAAACTGGTCTGCCCGGACGGCGGTCGTTACCAGCTCGCGCCCGACGGCGCCTGCGGGGTTTGCTCGCATCACGGCAACGCCCACGCCCTGACGCCCTGCTGTGAGATCCCGGTCACCCAGGTCAACGGCGAGGAGGCGGACCTCTATCGCCAATTTCTGGACGATTACAATCAGTATTGGCGCACTTACTTCGATCCGATTGCCGTGCGCCTGCAGGTCGCTCCGAAGTGCTTCCGCCTGGAAACGATCATTTTGCCGCTGCAGGACAACTCCGTTTACACCGGCATGGCGAAAATCCTCGGCGGCAAGCCCGAGCACCTCGACGCGCTGCCGCTGACGCCGCGGACGATCTTCAGTATCAACGTCCGGCTGAACAAGGAAGACCTGTTGCGGGAACTCGACGCAGGCCAGGCGCGCGAAGTCGCGACCCGCGTGGCGACGCTCACCGGCGCACCGATGCCGGGCTTCCCACGCGCCGCGGTCTGGGCTACTCTGGCAACGGCCGAACTCTCCGAACACCCGTCGCGCAGCGGAACCCTGGGCGACCTGGGCGTCAGCGCTTCGGCCGCGCGCGAGCTGGACTTCCGCAAGCTCTTCGCCGAGGGCCTGGGCGATCAGGTCGGTATGCACATCTGCGACGCGGCTCCGATGTTCGACCTGAACGTGCCGAGTCTGCTGGGACAGCTGCTGGGCAGTTTCAGCACCCAGGGGGGCGACGGGAGAGCATCCTCCCTCGGCCTCTCGTTCCTGCCGATCGGCTTCATGGCGGCCTCGCTGACCCGCCCCACCTACATCTCCTTGCCGGTACGCGACGCCAAGGTGGTCGATGCCTTCCTGGAGCGCTTCGATCGCGTGACCGCCGCTCAGGCACGGCAGCAGCAGAACCTGGGAGCGGCCGGGTTCTTCAGCCTGGGCCTGGAGCAAGATTTCTACAAATTCCCTCTCCAGGGAGGGAAGACGGCGCGGAGTTACAACATTACCTTCGGGCCGCTGAAGTTCCGCACCTTCTGGGCGCGGATCGACGACGGCCTGTACATCACGAATCAGCCATTCGTCCTGGAAGATTTGCTCGCCGCCAAGGCTGCCCGCGCCAAGGGGAAGAATGGCGACCTCGGCCCGAAGGCGCACGCGATGGTCCGGCTGCGGCCGAACAACTGGGAGCAGGTGCTAACCAGCTACCGGCTCGGCTGGGCGGA
>DASPXY010001370.1:0-5642 GCA_035637055.1 Gemmataceae bacterium
GAGGGCGCGCAGCGCTTCGTCGCGCAGAAGTGGCTTGTCGCCGCGAGCAAGTTGCATTAGCTCGTCAGTGACTTTGGCGGCCCCCTCAGCCACCCCCACGAGCGCCTCCGCACGAATAGAATCGAGATAGCGATTGTCCCGTACGACCTTGAGCAGCACGTCGGTGCGCTGCGGGCTGGGGTGCTCGTTGAGCGAGCGTACCGCTTCGAGTTGTACCTCGATCTCATCGCGGGCCAGCAGGTCAGTGAGCGTGGCCAGCTTCAGCCGCTTGTGCGTTGGCGGGACCATGCGCAGCGCCATGACGCGCACCGCAGGCGAGGTCTGCGGATCGCTCAGGCGGTCGAGGAACGAATCGGCCATGCTTGCCTCGCTTACCTCCCGATTCTCCACACGCGCCAGCGCCGTCGAAAACGCCTGATACATGTGCACGGTCAATGTTCGATCCTTCAGCGCCGCGACCAGCAGCGGGCGGAACTGCGTCAGCCTCTCGTCGGCGATCCACTTGACCGCCTGGAAGCGCACCCCCTCGTCGCGATCGGCGAGGAACGCGGGAACAAGCTGCGTCCCTGTTGGCTTGCCGGAAGCGCGATGCGCCAGCAGCAGGCCGATGCGCCGAGTCGTGTCCTTCTCGGCCTTCGCGTCGATCTTCGCGAGCATGGCGGGATAGCGGGCCAACTGCTGCACGGCGGCTTTGCCCGGGATGCCGCAGGGCGTACGCGACACCCTCGCCGGCCTGGAGGAACTGTCCACGCACCGCTGGTGGACGCTGCTCTTGGAGTTTCAGGTCAAACCCGATCCCGACATGTTTGGGCGGCTCTTGATCTACCTGGGGACGGCCTGGCTGGAGCTGCGACCCGACGAACTGCCCGGCAGCCGTTACCAACTCGCTGCCGCTGTGGTCAATCTGACCGGAACGCTAGAAAGCCTGCCGGCGTCGTTGGACATGGCGTTGCCTGGTCCCGACGCCGTGCGTTGCTGCTTGACTGTGCGCGAGCGCTATCTCCAGGAGGAAGCGGCGTTGCCGCTGTTGCGCGCCATTCAGGCTGGCGAGCAGGGGCGGATCTTGTTACCGTTAATTCCGGTGATGCGGGCGGAGGACAGCCCGGAAGTCATCCGCATCTGGTTGGACCTATGGGCCAGCGAACCCGACGAACGACTGCGCCGGGAATACGTCGCTCTGACGCGCGTGTTTCTGGAGTTATCGGCCGAGCGGGACCGCTGGCGGCAAGCATTGGAGGGCCTCGGCGTGATCAAATCCCCCTTCATGGAAAGCCTTCGTGCTGAGGGCGAAGCCAACGCGATCGTGCGGGTTCTCAACCTACGGTTTCCGGGACAAGTCCCGGCCGACCTCAGCGCCACGATTGAGCAAACTCGCGACCGTCCCCGGCTTGATCAGTGGCTTACCCTCGCGGCTACAGCGGCATCGTTCGACGATTTTCGCCGCGACAGCGGGCTCTGAAATCATCCAACGCGGTCGTATTATGAAGATCACCCGCATCTGCGCCTACAAGATCGCCTTGCCGCTGCACGAAGGCAGCTACAAGTGGTCGGGCGGCAAGTCCGTCACCGTCTTCGACAGCACGGTCATCCAGGTCGATACCGACGCGGGCGTCAGCGGCTACGGCGAGGTCTGTCCGCTCGGCCCGTTCTACCTGCCCGCCTATGCCAACGGCGTTCGCGCCGGCGTGGCCGAGCTGGGACCGCACCTGCTCGGCGCCGACCCCCTCCAACTCGGAGCGCTCAACCGCCGCATGGATGCCGCCCTCAAGGGACATGCCTACGTCAAGTCGGGCATCGACATGGCCTGCTGGGACATCCTCGGCAAGGTCACCGGACAGCCGCTTTGCATACTTCTGGGAGGGCGTTACGGGGAAGACTTCGGCCTGTATCGGGCGATCTCGCAGGAATCGCCGGCAGTCATGGCCGAGCGCGTCGCTGGCTATCGCGCTGAGGGCTATCGCCGCTTTCAGCTCAAGGTCGGCGGCGACCCGTTTGAGGACATTGAGCGCATACGCGCCGTCGCCGGGCGACTGCAACCGGGCGACCGACTCATCGCCGACGCCAATACTGGCTGGCTCATGCACGACGCGATGCGCGTGGTCCGGGCGGTGCGCGACATCGACGTCTACATCGAGCAACCGTGCCTCAGTTACGAAGAGTGCCTGTCGATCCGCCGGCATTGCGACCATCCGTTCGTGCTCGATGAGGTGATCGATTCCGTTGACGTGTTGCTGCGCGGCCACGCCGATCGGGCGATGGACGTGGTGAACATCAAGATCAGCAAGTTCGGCGGTCTGACAAGGGCGAAACAGACCCGCGACCTGTGCGTGGCGCTGGGCGTGGCGATGACACTCGAAGATAGCTGGGGCGGCGACATCGTGACGGCGGCCATCGCGCACCTCGCTCACAGCACCCCGCCCGAGTTCCTGTTCACCGCGACCGACTTCAATAGTTACGTCACGGTCAGCATCGCCGAGGGTGCCCCGCAGCGTACGAATGGCCGCATGGCCGCGAGCACCCGTCCCGGCCTCGGCATCGTGCCGCGGCTGGACGTGCTCGGCAAGCCTGTTCTCGAAGTTACCTGATCGCTCAACTCCCTGAAGACGCCAGGATCCGCACTCTTCTGCCCTCGATGCGCAGCCGCCCCTCCGCGAACAGCCGAATCGCTTCCGGATACGCCTCGTTCTCCTGTTCGTGAACGCGCGCCGCCAGCGTGTCCGGCGTGTCGTCGTCCAGCACCGGAACGACGCGCTGCAGGATAATCGGGCCGTGATCGTACTGGTTATCGGCGAAATGAACCGTGCAACCGCTGACCTTCGCCCCGTACGCCAATACCGCCTCATGCACATGCCGGCCGTAATACCCCTTGCCGCAAAACGCAGGGATCAGCGCCGGGTGGACGTTGAGGACGCGGCCAAGAAAGTCATCGGGGACGAGGATCAGCTGCAGAAAGCCGGCGAGGCACACCAGATCCGCTCCGGCAGTGCGGCACAGTGCGAAGATGCGCTCGCTGAACTCCTTTGGCGAGCCGCAACTCCTGCGCTCGACGACAGCGGCCGGCACCCCGGCTCGGCGAGCCCGTTCCAGGCCATAGGCGTCGGCGCGGTTGGACACCACCTGCACCACCGCCCCAAGCCGGCCATCGGCACTGCGGTCCAGCAAGTTCTGCAGCGTTGTGCCGTTGCCACTGAGCAGCACGGCCAGGCGGATCGGCGGTGTCACTCTGGAGATACTCCCTCTCACATGTTAAAAATGCGGCGGGCGTTGTCGCGCAGTAACAGCCGGGCAAGAGCCAACGCTTGGTCCTCACTGAGAACACCCGGACGCACGAAGTCATCGGCCAGAACCTGCGCCAGCAGGCGGCGGTACATATTGTACTTTGGCAGGATGAATTCCAGCTTGTAGGCATCGCTATAATAGCCGATCTGTTTTATCTTCGGAACTGCTTCCAGACGGGCGCGCAGGTCCGCCGCGATGTACGCCGGGATGTTCGAGTACCACCAGTGCCCGTGCGTGACGACGTTGGGGAAGATCCAACTATAACTGACCAGTTCCTGATTCTGGCCGCTCGACAGCACCGAAATCGGGAACGTGACCGAGGGAAAGGCGTTAAACAGTTCGGCATACTGGATCAGCGAGGTGCGCTGATCGAACAGATCCTGTCCCTGGTAGACGCCGTCGCGGTAGACACGCCGATTGACGCCGATCATCAGGTCGAACGGCAGATTGAAGTCGCGGCAATGCTCGGCGAGCATCCAGAAGACCGCGGCGGACCACTCGGCGGGCGAGTTCCTTTCAGGCAACTGGAGCATGCCCGTCAGGTGCGATTCGAGGCCTGGTCCGGGTTGAAAAGTGGGCGGTAAGGAGATCGCACAGGCTTTCGCGCCGTGCCGGGTAAAATGCTCAAACAACTTCGTGATGGCCTGTCGCATCGTGGCAGCGTCGCCGACCTCGATCCCGGTCGCCCTGGCCAACCGCTGCCGCACTTCCGGCTTGTCCAGGTGAAACACGAGGTCGTCGGTGCGCAGACAGGGGACGTAACGCCGCGTGTTGAACCCTTCGAGCGGATCGTCGAAATCGTTGGTCAAAAACACCTGCTCGACGTGCGCGCGGCGCAGCACCTGTTCCTCCCACGACGGCTGCGCCATCAAGCGCTCGGCGCTGTCGCAAAGCCAGTCGCAGTCGGCGGCGGTCAACTCACCACCGACGAAGCCAAGGAACGTCCGCGCAATCTCCATGAACCAGCTGTACTGAGCCGTGTTGTCGAAGCGATCCATGTAGGCGAGGATGGCCCGCACCCGCTCGCGCGGCTCGACCTCGGCAGCCAGCGCCTTCTTGTCGAGGCCGGCAGAGTGGGCCAGTTCGGTGTAATAGTGATAGCCAAGGATCTCATCGAGGCTGCGCGCAGCGGGTCGATGTGGGTTGATGTGCGAGTGAGGATCGACCAAGGGAATTCGGCCGATCTCACCATACAGGTGCTGGAAGAGATGGTCTTCAACCATGGGAACTTGGGGGTGAGGGGTGGAGCGCTCCAGGCCCGCAGGCAGCGACCCGTACGTTTTTCGCCCGCGCTGGCCACTCTCCCGCAAGCGGCCAGAGAGCGAGAAGTCGCCGCCCGCGCCTGTTAGGGAGTTCTTACAACTTTTCCCAAACAGTGGGAACCCCTACAGCTCGTGCATCTGGCAGGCGGGGGGAGTACGTACCGCAATCGGCAACGCCCTACTCAAGCAAACACCTGCGGTGTAAGCTAACCCCCATTCCGCCGAGTCCCCCAACTTCCCGCCGGAGAACGTTTCATGGCCGACCCCGACGCCCCGCGCCGTCTCTTCCGCCACGCCAAACGGGAGGCCCTTGTCGTCGTCATCGTCTGGGCGCTCGCCCTCGTCTGGTCCCTCGGCTACTGCTACCTGCGCGGCTATCGGCCTGCCGACGACCCGGGCAACGACCTTACCCTGATCCTCGGCTTCCCCGACTGGATCTTCTACGGGATCATGCTCCCGTGGGTCGCCTGCAGCCTCTTCACCATCTGGTTCGGCCTGTACGGCATGAGCGACGACGACCTCGGGGCGGAGAAGGACGAGGAGGGGCACGGGCATGGGCATTGAGCTGTCGGCCGAGAGCGCCCAGGTCATGGTGGCGTTTGCCCTGTACCTGGTTGGCGTCGCGGCGCTGGGGGTGTTCGCCCATCGCTACATGACCCGCGGGAGTTTCGTCAAGGAATACTTCCTGGGCAACCGCGGCCTGGGGCCGTGGGTGCTGGCGCTGACGGTGGCGGCGACGGCCATCTCCGGCGGCTCCTTCATGGGCTTCCCCTCGTTCGTCTACTCCAAGGGCTGGGTGATGGCCCTGTGGATCTGCTCCTACATGGTCGTGCCGCTGACCGGCATGGTCTGGCTGGGCAAGCGCATCAACCAGGTGGCGCGCATCGGCGGCTCGGTCACCGTCCCCGACGTCTTCCGCGACCGCTTTCAGAGCCCCGCGCTGGGCATTCTCGCCTCGATACTCATCCTCATCTTCCTCTGCTTCAACCTCGTCGCCCAGTTCAAGGCTGGCGGCGTGGTCATGCAGGAGGCCCTCCGCCTGCCGCCCGCTGACGCGATTTACCGAGGTGCCGAGGTAGACCCCGAGCACATTCTCGTCCT
>DASPXY010001371.1:0-2609 GCA_035637055.1 Gemmataceae bacterium
TTCTTTTTTTGGTAACCTTTACCCATGCTGTTCTTTGGCGGTCGGAAAAAGCGCCTGACGGATTACGCCTCTTGTGCCGGGTGAGCGGGCAAGCTTCCCCCCCAGGGGATCGCGCAGGTTCTGCGCCACCTACCCAAGATCGTCGATCCCAACCTCCTCGTCGGCACCGAGACGCACGACGACGCGGGGGTGTATCGCCTCACCGATGAGATTGCGCTCGTGCAGACGATCGATTTCTTCCCGCCCGTCGTCAATGACCCATTTATTTACGGTCAAATCGCAGCGGCCAACGCCCTGAGCGACATCTACGCAATGGGCGGCCGACCGCTGACCGGCCTCAACCTCGTTGGCTATCCCGACGACAAGGATCCTGAACTGACGTGGCTCGGGAAGATCATCGAGGGCGGACACGAGCGGTTCCAGGCTGCGGGAGCGGTGATCGTCGGCGGCCACACGGTGCGCGATGCCGAGATCAAGTTCGGCTACGCGGTGACCGGCACCATCCACCCCCAGAAGATCCTCACCAATGCCGCCGCCAAACCCGGCGACAAACTCGTACTCACCAAGGCCCTTGGCACCGGGTTCGTGACCACGGCGCACAAGGCGGACGCCTGCCCCGAAGAGTTGTTCCGGGCCGCCTGCACCAGCATGGTGCAGCTCAACGACATCGGCCGCGACGCGATGCTGGAGGTCGGCGCTCACGCCGCCACCGACGTGACCGGGTTCGGCCTGGCCGGCCATGCGTTCGAGATGGCCCAGGGGAGCAAGGCAACGCTGATTTTCGAGCTGTCGCGCTTGCCGCTGTTGCCGGGCGCCGACGCCCTGGCGCGCCGTCCTTACCTGACGCGGGCCAGCGCCACGAACGCCAGTTACGTTGCGGACGGTCTGCGCAAGGAAGGCAAAATCGATCCGGTACGGCTGCAATTCTTCTACGACGCGCAGACCTCGGGAGGGATGTTAATCAGCGTGCCCGGCGAACAGGCGGAAGCGCTGGTGGAAGCCGCCCGCGGCCGTGGGGCAAAGGCCGCCTGCATCGTCGGCGAGGTGGTCGAACGGGTCGAGCCAACTGTCGCCCTCCTCCTGCGACCGTAAGTGCCAGCCATCGAATGGCCTGTGCTGGGATCTCCTTTCCAGACCGCCTTCCGGATTGCACTTGACGGGGTTCCTGGGGCGCGAGAGCATCCCCTTCGGCGGTATCTGCCGGGAGCCTGATCGCGATGCCGGAACTACTAATCGGCGCCCGTGCGGCGAACGACGAGTGGGGCGGCAAGGACGGAGGGTGGTTAGTGCGGCGCTGTTGGATCCTGAAAGACGAACGTCGGGTTGAGCAGCAACACTGCTGCCCAACCATGGCCAGGCAGGCCAACCACCGTTGCGACGAGCATCCGGGCGGGCTTGAGTGCCCCGACTTGTTCGTCTATTACTCCCCAGCATTCCGGGAGTATGGGATTGTCAACCACATCGAGGGCGAGATTGCCGTGATTGCCTTCTGTCCGTGGTGCGGTTGCCAGTTGCCAGAGTCGCTCCGGAGCCGATGGTCCGAGGAGTTGGCCGCTCGCGGTATCGACCCGTGGGAGGACGGGGTGCCAGAAATCTTTCGCTCGGCGGCGTGGTGGGCAGGTGGTCCCACTTCCCAAGGAACTGTGGGGAGAGATGGCCGGCGAAAGGAGGGCTGAAGCGCGTATTTCAGGTCTCCGGACAATCACCCGCCCTCCGCTAGTACTCGGGACCACCAGAGATTCACCCTGCCCGAAGTCAGGAAAGGGCTCGCATGGTTACTAGTGCCCCTGCAACACGACGCCTGCTGAACGCGGCGGAGTACGCGCAACTCCCCGACCGAGGGATTCCTACCGAGTTGGTCCGCGGGAGGGTCGTCGAGATGAACGTGCCGGCGCCGCGCCACGGGGAGATTTGTGCCAACATCACCACGCTGATCAACCCCCACGTCCGCGGGAAGGGGATGGGCCGGGTCGTGAGTAACGACGGGGGCATCGTCACCGAGCGCGACCCCGATACCGTCCGCGGCGGTGACGTCGCCTATTACAGCTACGCCCGGGTGCCCCAAGGGCCGCTGCCCGCCGGCTATCTCGACGTTCTGCCCGAACTCGTGTTCGAGGTTCGCTCCCCAACCGACCGCTGGTCGCGCCTGATCACCAAGGCCGGGGAATACCTGGAAGCGGGCGTGACCGTTGTCTGTTTGCTGGACCAGGTGAGCGAAACAGTCCAGGTATATCGGGCCGATGAGTTGCCGCGCACCCTTCATGCCGACGATGAACTACACTTCCCCGACATCCTTGGCGACCTGCGCATCCCGGCACGGCGCTTCTTCGAGTGACCGAGGGGTTAAGCAAGCGCAAGCGGCGTCCTGCGCCGCCGCCACACGAGCAGCCCCAGCAGCAACAACGCCGCCACGCCGGTGATTGCCAGTCCGTGCGCCAGGCTCCTCGGCCGGTAGACGAACTCGACCACGTGCTTGCCGGGCGGCACCACCACCCCGCGGAGGACAGAATCGGTGCGGTAAATATGCGTCGGCTGGCCATCGATGCGGACACGCCAGCCGGGGTAATACACGTCACCCAGCACCAGGAACGCCTCGCTCGCCGCGGAGG
>DASPXY010001372.1:0-8781 GCA_035637055.1 Gemmataceae bacterium
GCCCAACGTCGAGTCTCCTCGAATTCTTCCCCCGGCCCTGAATCGCGATCGTTTCTCCGTTACCCGAAGCGCCCGGCGTCGATTACAATCAACCAGGGCGTCTCCGTCCGCACGGAGGTAGCGATTGCTGCGGCGTTACGCCGCGGGAGGAATCTGCCCTCTGCCTGGCAAGGGTCGCATAGCACGGCGGCATTTCTTGGAATGCCGCTGTGCTACGTCATACTGGAGGTAAGTGGCTTTGTGTCGGCGGAGACTCCTATTTTCCACCTTCTCTTCTCTGAGTTCCTGACTTTCACACGAAGACGGCAGGCCACTGAACCGACAGCAGCCTCTTGACGGGGACGACGCGGGGCGCATACATTCGCGCTTATTCGCAGAGGCGACGCCAAACAACCGATACAGCGGAGGGGAGAAGGCGAGATGAACCCAGCATGTGCAGTCCGCGGAAATAGCAAACGACCCTGGGGCGCTCTGCTCATGGCCTTTGCCATGAGTCTCCTGCTGGCCGGGGCGGCGACGAGCGGCGATTCCGGCGCCGATCGTCCCTATGACGTCCTGCGCGATCCGCCCACGGGCAAGCCGCAGATCGTCCCGATCATCCACAAAAACGAGCTGTATATCGCCTGGCATACCTGGGCCGAGAATCGTCCCGCGGCCAAGATCGTCGTCGGGAAGATCCCCACCGACCGCCTCGCGAAAGGCGAGTTGACCAAGATCCGCGAGGTCAAGTCGTTCGGCACGCTCGTCGGCTTCACCGTTGACGCCACAGGCGCCGACCTCGTCCTCACCGCCAGGGCGGAGGAGTTGCCGAACAACCCACCGGCCAACTTCGTGAAGGAGGTTCACGGCACCTGGCGGAAGGATGTCCTGACGATGTACGCCTCCGGCCGCGCCACCGACCTCAATAGCGAGCCCTTCACACGGATCCCGTTCTACGGCCTGACCAACGCGGGCTCTGGTCGCCTCGCCGCCGGACCGAACCACCTCGCCGCCGTCTTCGCCCGTCGCCACTACTCACCCAATGACAAGCTCATCCATCAGGAAGCGAACGCTCTCCTCGTGAGCCGCAAGCTGTCCACGGTCATCGTCAAGGCCGAGAACACCGTCTCGCACTCCTTCGATCAGCGTCTCATCTTTGACGGCAAGGACTTCGTCGCACTCCACCAGGCCGATAGCTATCCGTCCGCGGGGCTGCTCATCGAAAAGATACGGACCATCAAAGCGGGCACCCGTCCCCAGGTCGTCCGGGCTCCCATCTACACTTGCCCTACCTTTGCCAACTCCGTCTACTTCGAGTTGGGTGGCCTCGCCGCCGAACCGGATGGCTACCCGGTGCTGTTCACCGCCACACGCAACACGGCCGCGGTGAACGCCGCCAACGAGCGGGCCATGTACAACGTGGCCTGGGATGTGGCCCTGGTCTATGTGCTCCGCGACTTCGACCTCAAGCCGCGTGTTGCCAACCCCCATGATGTCGTCAATTCGGGCGTCCTCGCCCGGGGCTACGCGCCGGACCAGGAATTCAAGGTCGATAATTTCATCTATAACCCGCAAACCAGCCGCTACGACAAGCCCGAGCCGCGAACGATCAAGCGGCGCGTCCTGTGGTTGACCGCCAACGACGCGACCACCAAGGCCACCAATGCCAAGTTCGTGAGACTTGCCGCGGGCCAGTATGTCGCCTTGTGGGAAGAACATACTCTCACGGGGAACCGGTGGCAGTACGCCACGACGCGCGCCCTGATCCTGACCGCCACCGGCCTCGGCGGCAACAAGTCGATCACCAAGGGTCGCCAGGCCACTCTGAAAGGTGTCCGCTTGCACCAGGGCGATCACGCCATCGCCATCACCCTCGAAGGCGCGCCGCACGCCGCGTGGGTGACCGCGGGTGCCACTGCCAGGCAACTCCGCGTCCACACTCTGGACGCCGACCTGACACACAACTCCTATGTGCTGACGACCAAAGGAGAATGAAGAGTGTTATTGGCCGGAACCGTCACCGGCTGACCCTGGGGATGTGCCGAGCGCTGCCATCGACGGGCGCGCAAGTCAGGGACAGAACCGCGTTTCCTGGATGAGGTGACCATTGCTGAAATTGGACCCATCCAGGAGACTTTCGATGACTGGCAGAAGAATCGTTGCAGTGGCGGCT
Source organism: Gemmataceae bacterium (assembly GCA_035637055.1). Lineage (GTDB taxonomy): Bacteria > Planctomycetota > Planctomycetia > Gemmatales > Gemmataceae > DASPXY01. The sequence goes on from DASPXY010001372.1 coordinate 2,153, forward strand.
GTCGCTGTTCTGGCCTTGCTCGCGGTCCCGTGGGGCTCTGCCCGTGCGGATGTACGGCTCGGCGTTGGGATCGTCGTCCCAACTCCCCGGCCCATCTATCGCCCCCACTATTACCGGCCACACTATCGGCCCTATGTGGTGGTTCGGCCAGCCCCGGTTATAGTGGCCCCGGCACCTGTGATCGTGGTCCCCCCTCGACCCCCGGTCTATGTCGTCCCCGCCCCCGTGGTCGTCCCCTCCGCCCCAGTTTACGTGCAGCCCGTCCCCGCGCAGCCGGCACCTTCGGCTTATCCGGCCCCGGTGTACTAATGCGGGGATGAAGGGCCGAAGCGTCCGTGCGGGGTAAGTGTCCCGCACGGACGCTTCGCGCTCGGACGCCAAGTCACCTGAAGCAACCCTCTCCACCTCTCAATGGGCCATGCTGCCGGCTTCGGCGCTGGGCTCGCGGTTGCCATAGAGGGTGTAGAGCACCGGCATCAGGTAACGGGTCAACAGCAGCGACGTCATCATCCCGCCGACCACCACAATCGCCAACGGCTTCTGTGTCTGCGAACCAATCCCCGTCGACAGCGCCGCCGGCAACAGACCGAAAATGGCGGTGAGCGAGGTCATCATCATCGGCCGCACGCGCTTCTCCGCCCCCTCCACAATCGCCTCGCGCAGCGTCCGCCCCTGATAACGCAGTTGATTGAAGTAGGCGACCGTCAACAGGCCATCCATGATCGCCACCCCGAAGATGGAGATGAAGCCGACCGCCGCCGAGATGCTGAAGTTCGTCCCCGTCAGCAGCAACGCCCACACTCCCCCCAGCGACAACGCCACCACGTTCGAGAGCACCAACACTGCATCGAGCAGCGAGTGAAACGCCAGGTACAACAGGATGAAGATTAGCGCTAAAGAGAGGGGAATAATCCACATGAGACGACGTTCGGCGACCTCCATCTCCTCGAACTCGCCGCCCCACTCTGCCCGGTAAGGGGCCTGGAACAGGTCGCGGGTCTGCGCCTGGGCTTCGGCGACAGCGCTGGCGAGGTCGCGGCCGCGGACGCTGAACTTCAGGGCAATCAGACGATTGCCCTGCTCGCGGTAGATGATGGACACCCCGGGCCGCACGAACTCGCCGGACGGGTCAGGCTGACCGTCGGGGCCGACCGGCGAGACCAACTCCCGCAGCGGCAACCGCGGCAACAGAGCGGAGAACGGGGCATTGCCGGCGCTGCCCGTTTGTGCTGGGGGAGGCATTGCGACGCCGACCGTCGCCGGCCCGGTGCTCGGGCCGGTGAGCGCTGTCTGGCCGCGCGAAGCCACCCCCACCCCGATCTGGTTGTTGGCGACATCCACGGGGATGTCCAGCAGCGACGAGAGATCCTGCCGCCGACGTTCCGGCCAGCGCAGGCTGATGTCGAACAGTTTCTCTCCCTCGATCATCTGCGTGAACGCCTTGCCGCGCACCGCCGTGTCGATCACGTTGTTCACGTCAGCGACGGAGACACCCCACCGCCTGCACTTCTGCGGATCGGCGCGGAGTTCCACGTTGGACTGACCCATGATGCGAAAGATATCGACGTTGCCCGGCCCAATGCCCGACACCTGCTCCAGACGGTTCTTGACCTGCTCCGCCAACCATTCCAGCTGCGCCAGGTCTGGCCCAAAGATCTTGACGGAGTTGTCGCCCTGCACTCCCGACAGCGCCTCCATGACGTTGTCGCGGATGTATTGCGAGAAGTTCCAGCCGACACCGGGAAGGCTGTTCTGCAACTCCCCGCTGAGCGCCTCGACGAGTTCTTCCTTGGTGCGAGGGCGTGTCTGCCCTGGCGGGATGGGCCAGTCCTTCGCGGCCCGCAGCGGGACGAAGAACTGCACCACGTTGAAGCCGGTCGGGTCGGTGCCGTCGTCGGGGCGGCCCACCTGGGCCACGATCGTCCGCACCTCCGCGTATTTGCGCATGATCGCCTGCGCTCGATCCGCCTCGCGGCAGGTCGTCTCCAGCGCGACATTCGTTGGGAAGTTGGCTCGAATCCAGAGGTTCCCCTCTTCCAGTTCGGGCATGAACTCGCGTCCCAACCGTGGCACCGCAAACAGCGCCGTCACGAGCACCAGGGCCAGGAACAGTCCGAGCGTGACCCAACGGTGGTTCAGACAACGGTTCAGTTGCCGCAGGTAACTGCGCTTCAGCCAGCGCACCAAAAAATTGTCCTGCGCCGGTTTGAGATGTTTGAAGAGCGCCAGGCACAGCACAGGCGAGATGGTACAGGCCAATAGCAGCGCCCCGATGATCGCGTAGGCGTAGGTATCCGCCATCGGGCCGAAGATTTGCCCCTCCGGCCCCTGCATCGTGAACAGCGGGATGAACGCGCACACTGTGATCACCCGCGAGAAAAACAAGCCCCGTTCCACCTCGTGCGAGGCGCGTGTGATGCGCTCCTTCGTGGGCAGGTTGGCGTACTCTCCAGAGCTTAAATGCCGGTAAATGTTCTCGACAATGATGACCGACGAGTCCACCAGGATGCCGAAATCGACGGCGCCGATGGACAGCAGATTGGCCGACTTGCCGCGCAGGAACAGCACGCCGAAGGCGAACAGGAGCGCCAGCGGGAGGTTGATGGCCACGATGAGCACGCAGCGCACGTTGCTCAGGAACATCAGCAGCACAATCACGACCAGCCCCATGCCCCAGGCAAGGTTTTCGTGGACGGTCTCGGTGGTGACGTGGATCAGGTCGGAGCGGTCGTAGTACGACTCGACCTGCACCCCGGGCAGCAAGCGGCCGGGCTTGTTGAGTTCCTCGACCTTCACCTTGACGTCATCGATGGCCAGTCGCGACTCCTTGTTGCGGTGCATCAGGACCACCCCCTGGATCACATCCGGCAGGTAGACCCAGTCTTTGCCTTCTCCATCCAGGGGGCGGCTCAGGCTGATCCGGCCCAGGCGCGTTTGGTTCGAGACGACCACGCCGGCCTTGCCCAGATCCGCGTCCGCCTCAACAGGGCCGCCGTCAACGACGTGATCGACGAGGATGGGGATATTGTTGTTGGCGGTGATAACAATGTCGCGAATCTCGCGCAGACGGCGTTTCTCCTCGGCGCGGAGGTACGCAGCGGCCGCCGCCGGGCTGTTCATGGCGAAGGCACGCTCCATCGGGTCGCGCCCGCCGCCGATGACGCCCAGGCCGCGCACCACCTGCACGATGCTCCCCTGACGCAGGTAATCGCCGCCGACATTCGCATTGCTGTTGGCGATGGCGCTCTGGAGTTGGGCGAGCGTGATGCCGAAACGCTTCAGCCGATCGGGGTCGGGGTGGATTTCGTAGCGCTTGACCTTGCCGCCGACGCCGCTGACATCGAGGATGCGCGGCACACGTTTGAACTCGCGTTGCAGCAACCAGTCCTGCAGCGCCTTCAGATCACTGAGGGAGTAAATGTCCTCGTTGGTCAGCGGGTTCTTGGGGCTGCTGAGGGTGTAGCGATAGATTTCGCCGGTGGGGCTCTGCGGCGAAATCTGCGGCTGGACACCTGGCGGCAGGTTCTGGACGAACTGGAGGCGGTTGATGACCTCCTGCCGGGCCTTCTCGAAGTCGATGCCGTAGTGGAACTGGTTGCGCAGGTGGGCCAGGCCAAAGAGCGACTTGGTGCGGGTGATGTGCAAGCCGGGCATCCCCGCCAGCGTCACCTCCAGTGGGATGGTGACCTGCCGTTCGACCTCTTCGGCGCTGGCTCCAGGGAATTGAGCCACCAACTCGATGATGGCGGGGGCGGGGTCGGGATAGGCCTCGACGTTGACGTTGACGAAGGCGTAGCCGCCGCCGGCCAGCAGTGCCGCTGTCAGCAGCACCACCACCAGCGAATTATTGACGGCCCACTCGATCAGTTTGCGAATCATCTCAGCCCCTACGGGGAAATCCGAAATCCGAAACTCGAAATCCGAAACAAATCCGAAGCACGAAGCAGAAAAGAAAGACTCTCGGAGCGCGGGCGTCTCGCCCGCTGCCAAGCCGCCAGGATGCGGGCGGGACGCCCGCGCTCCGAGAGTCTTTTTTCTGCTTCGGATTTGTTTCGGATTTCGGATTTGCTCTTGCGGTTATTTGTTGACTGACGAATTGTCTTCCCTGGCCAGGAGGTCGCGCAGGGCCACGGTGAGCATCGGCACGCCCTGGGTGACGACGCGCTCGCCGGGCGCCAGCGCCCGGATCAGCCACGGCCCGCGCAGGCTCGTTGCTTTCGGTGCGGCTTGCTCCGTCACCTGACTGCGCACGAGGACCATCTCCTTGAAGCGATCCTTCACCGCCACGCGACGCACCTGGAACTCGAGTTTTGCGGGGTCAGGCTGCACAAACACGAGGCTCTGCCCATTCTCTTCATTCAGGGCGTTGGTCGGGATCTCCACCAGGTCTTTGTCGGGGGGGACGTAAATCGTCGCGGTGATGAACTGGCCGACGAGCAAGCGCTCCTGCGGGTTCGCCACGCGACCGATCACGAGCAAGGTGTGCGTGAGCGGGTCCACGCTCGGGGCGATGCGCAGCACCGGCCCCTCCAGCGGCTTGCTGTCCGGTTCCGAGTGCAGGCGGATCCGCCAGGTCAATTGCTGCGCTGCCGGTTTCTTCATCATTTTGAGCAGCACCGGGAGGCGTTCCTCCGGTGCCGTGACCCAGACCCCCAGCGTGCGCAAGTCGGCGATGCGGAACATCGGGTTACCGTTCACCGGATCGACCCAGTCGCCCACGTTGGTGTTCTTCTCCACGATGACACCATCGTGCGGCGCCTTCACCTCGACCTTCGCCCAGTCCTGCTCCTTCTTCGGGTCGCGCTTGCTCTGCAGGATGGTGGCTGCCTCGCGCTTGAGGGCGTCAATCTCCTTGTCGTTGAGCTTCCACATGCGCAGGGTGCGCTCGGCGGCGTTGACCGCACTCTTGTCTTTCTCGACCGTGCGCTCCGCGTCAAGGACGGTGGTCTCGGCGATGAGCGCCGACTCGAAACCCTTCTTCAACCGCTGCCATCTCTGCTCATCGCGGCGCAGGTCGATCATGGCATCGATCAGCGCGGCCTTCTTGTCGCCGAGATCCTTGCTCCAGACGATGGCGAGCAACTGGCCCTTCGTGACTCGATCACCGAAGCCCAGCGGCCGATTCGGCTGCTTGGCGCTTTCCGCCAGGGGCGGTTCGCGGTCTTTCTCCCTGGGTGGGGCAATCTCCACGACCTCGCCGCCGAAGCGCGGCCGGACGGCGAACAGGCCATCACTCTCGTAGGCCAGGTTCCCCTCCAGAGGCGGCAGGGGCCGTGGTTCGCGCGCTTCCCTGGCCTTCACCGTCGTTTCCGGCGTGATGTTCAGGGTCTTGGCCGCCTCCGCCGACAGCCGAATCGTGGGCGGGTCCACAGGACGGCCCTTGGCGTCGAGGACGAGTTCGTGCGACGTGTCTTTTTCTTTTTTCTCCGCCTCCTTCTCGGCGGGGCGAGCCAGCCACTGCTGCACGGTCGGCATCACGAACGGCGCGGCCGCGGCGACTCCGCCAAGGGCGACGGTCAGGACGACCACCCACACCAACCGCGTCCGCGACCAGGGCGAACGGGGAACTCCCTTGGCCGGCTCTTTCCTGATGGTTGGGGTTCGCTGGGGTTCATGCGGAACTGCGGGGCCTTCGGGTGCAGACGAGACAGGGCTTTCCCCTTCGGGGGGAACCGCCGGGCATGGTGTGATGAAAGAGGAGGTTTTCCGCTCGTTGCTCATCCGTCCCTGCTCCTTACCCCTTCGGGTCGTTCCCTGCCGTTCACCACGGAGATTCACTCGGAAGATTGCCCAGGTCTGAGGACAATCGCTGCGGCCAGGCTGGGGCAGCGCAGGGATTGGCCCGTGATTAGGTACGCAGGATTTGTGCCAGAAGGCCGCAGAATCTGATCTACTGACCAGTTCAGGAGATGGGACGACTTGCCGTAATCGCCGGGAGCGCGTTTTCGTCCGGCGCTGGTTGCTCGGCGATCAGGGTGATCGTCCCTCAACCAGTCCGAGGAGGACCATCCAATCGCGCTTGTGTTTCGGGAAAACTCTTGTTATATCGATTGTCGGATATCGCTTGCGGCCCGTTCATCGGAACAACGGCTCGGGCAAGTTCCCGTATTCCGCATTGACCCGGGGGCGTTTCGCGGCCCCCCTAGGAGGAAAGGACAGAAGGACATGTACCGCCTGTCAACCGCTCTCATCGCAACGATCGCCTTCCTCGTTGGGACCAGCGCCCGCGCGGACTTCATTCCGTGGTCCTACACCTGGACGGCCGACCCCCAGGTCAGTGATGGCGCTGGCGCTGGCATCGGGTTCTTCACGACCGCGGCGGGCACCATTTCGACTTCCAAGGACGTGGCCGGCGGCGTGGTTCTGCAAGCGTTCGCTCCGGACTCCAGCCCGGGCCACGTCCTGAACGACGCCCCCTACAACGTGGCCATGCACATCACGGACAAGGTATCCGGGATCGCGGGCGACTTCGCCTTCAGCGGCAAACTGAGCGGCGACATTAACGCCGGCTCCGTGACCAACGTGTTCAACGCCCCCGAGACCCAGTCGCTCACCCTGGGACAGAATGCCTATGCGGTGACCATCGGCTCGTATGTGCCGCCCGGTTCGCCGTCCTCGAACGTCTGGGG
>DASPXY010001373.1:0-4173 GCA_035637055.1 Gemmataceae bacterium
CCCGCCGCCGAGGACAACATACTCCGGCAGCAGGGCAGCGGTCAGCCGCGCTACCACGTCCTCGACACAGCGCCGCCATTTCTTCCGGCCCAGCCGTTGCAGGCCACGCACTCCGACGTAGTCCTCGAAGGTGCGTTTGCGGTAGGGTAAATGGCCAAGTTCCATCGGTGCCAGTACGCCGTCCAGGATCAACGCTGAGCCCAGCCCGGTCCCCAGGCCAAGGAATAGCATTTTACCCCCCTCATAACTCCCCATTGCTTGCATGGCGGCGTCGTTGGTGAGTTTGACGGGTCTGCCAAAGGCATCCTCGAAGTCGAAACCGACCCAACCCGGGCCGAGGTTCGGCGGCTCTCCGAAAGGCTGTCCCCGCCGCACCGGCCCGGGGTAGCCGATGGAGATCGCCTCGTACTCCCAGTCCGCGGCGGCTTGCTTGACCCCCACGACCAGCTGCTCAGGAGTCAGGGCCGGGCCGGAGTCGAACTTGCGCGGCTCATCCTGCCCTGTCGCGAGCAGCTTGACATGCGTGCCGCCGACATCAACGACCAGGACTTTCACGTGATGCTCCTTGGCAAAGACGAGAGCGGGATGTCCTGTGCTGGGGCGCCGGTTCCGACCAGGGCGGGCAGATCGTAGTTGAGCAGATCCGCGACGCGCTCAACGGTGAGGTCGGGCGCCGGGATGAGGGTGCGCGCCGCGGGGTCGTGGGCATACTGCCCTTGACGCGGCAGCACCGTCGTGACACGGGCGCCCCAGGTCCGCTTGACCGCGGCGACGATGCGCGGCTTATCATCGACAAGGACATAATGCCGGGCCGGGTAGCGCCGCGCCACGTCCTCCAGTTCCAGTTCCTTGTGGATGTAGATGAGCACCTGCCCAGCGACCGCCTCGAAGATGCCGCTGCGCTCGACCTTGCGCGGCTGAAAGACAACGTCGCCGTCAGAGAGGATCACCGTCGGTCCCCAGCCGCGGAAACGCTCCAGCACATCCAGAGCGCCGGGAAACAGGCGATTGGCGAACGGGTAGTCCACGAGGTACGACGACAGCGACAGGAGGTGCGGGTCGCGCGCGTGCTCGACGCGATAACGCTGCAGGGCGCCGAGGTAATCGCGGTAGCCCAACTCGGCGTAGAGTTCCTCCAGGATGGCCCAGTACCGGTCGCGCGCCGCCGCCCCAAAATGGCGTTCGAGGTGGCGTTTCAGGTCGCTCTGGATGTGGTCGTTGTCGAGGAGGGTGTTATCGACATCGACCAGGAACACGATCGGGCTGTGCGGCGTCATCACGCGGTCTCCATCCCTTTTTCTCCCCTCGCCCCTTGCGGGAGAGGGGTTGGGGGTGAGGGGGAAATAGTCTGCAAACAGTGCTTGGCTTTACCCCTCACCCCCAACCCCTCTCCCGCAAGGGGCGAGGGGAGCAAGACAATTGGACATCTTCAGCGAACCGTGTACCAGAAAAAAAGGCGGGCCTCGAAAGGCCCGCCCCTGGGTTGTAACGCCTGCGACGTATCCGGTCAACTGCCGGCCTTGATGCTGGTGGCCAGCTCCGGTTTCGCCGCGCCGACCTTGGAGTCGAAGTGCAACTTCTTCTTCTCGTCGCCCTCGCCCTCGACCTCGACCACAGTCACCACAATCGTGTCCTTGCCCTGGAACTCGCCCTGCAGGAGCTTCTCCGCGAGCGGATCCTCCATCAGGTGCTCGATGGCCCGCCGCAACGGCCGCGCCCCGAACTCCTTGTTCGTGCCCTTCTCGCGGATCAGATCCTTGGCCTCGTCGGTCACCACCAGCGCCAGGTTCTTCTCCTTCAGCCGCTTGGCGACCTTGTCCAGTTCGATGCTGATGATGTTCCGCAGATCGTCGTCGTTCAGACTGCGGAAGACGATGATGTCGTCCACGCGGTTGAGGAACTCCGGCCGGAAGTTTCGCTCCATCTCCTGCTTGAGCGTGTTCTTCATCGCCTCGTAGGTCGAGTCCTCATCCTTCTTGCGGAAACCGTACTGCTCCTTGCCCACGATTTGCTCGGCGCCGATGTTCGTCGTCATGATCAGGATGGAGTTCTTGAAATCCACCACCCGACCCACGTTGTCGGTCAACCGCCCTTCTTCCATGATCTGCAGCAGCATGTTCCACACGTCGGGGTGCGCCTTCTCGATCTCATCGAGCAGCACCACGCTGTACGGATTGCGGCGAATCTTCTCCGTCAGCTGGCCGCCCTCTTCGTAGCCGATGTACCCCGGCGGAGCACCAACCAGGCGGCTGACGTTGTGCTTCTCCATGTACTCCGACATGTCGAGCTGCACCATCTTGTTCTCGTCGCCGAACATGAACTGCGCCAGCCGTTTCGCCAGCAGCGTTTTGCCGACGCCGGTCGGGCCGGCGAAGATGAAACTGCCGATCGGCCGCTTCGGATCCTTCATGCCGGCGCGGCTCTTGCGCACCGCCTTGGCGATGGCGCAGATGGCCTCGTGCTGGCTGATGACCGTCTTGTGCAGTTCGTCCTCCATGCGCAGCAGCCGCTGCGTCTCGTCGGTGTCGATCCGCTTGAGCGGCACGCCCGTCATCTTGCTGACCACCTCGCGAATGACTTCCTCATCGACGATGCCGTCGATCTCCTTCGCCTTCTCGCGCCATTCGCGGGTGATGGATTCCTTTTTCTTCTTGAGCTTGTCGGCCTGGTCGCGCAGGTGAGCAGCCTTCTCGAAGTCCTGCTCGGCGACGGCGGCTTCCTTCTCCTGGTTGAGCTGCTCGATCTGGGCATCGAGTTCCTTCAGGTCCGGCGGCCGAGTCATCGCCTTGAGCCGCACACGCGCCCCGGACTCGTCGATCACGTCGATCGCCTTGTCCGGCAGGCAGCGGCCGCTGATGTAGCGGTCGGACAGCTCGACGGCGGCCTCCAGGGCGTCGTCCTTGATCTGGACGCGGTGATGCGCCTCGTAGCGATCGCGCAAGCCCCGCAGAATCTCGACCGTTTCTTCCTTCGAGGGCGGATTGACGATGATCTGCTGGAAGCGACGTTCGAGAGCGCCGTCCTTCTCGATGTACTTGCGATACTCGTCGAGGGTGGTGGCGCCGATGCACTGAATCTCGCCGCGGGCCAGGGCGGGCTTGAGCACGTTCGAGGCATCAATGGCCCCTTCCGCGCCGCCGGCGCCGACGAGCGTGTGCAGTTCGTCGATGAACAGGATGGTGTTCTTGGCGCGGCGCACCTCGTTCATGACGGCCTTGATGCGTTCCTCGAACTGGCCGCGATACTTGGTGCCGGCGACCATCATGGCGAGGTCGAGCACGACAATCCGTCGATCGCGCAACAGTTCCGGGACGTTGCTATCGACGACGAGTTGGGCCAGACCTTCGACGATTGCCGTCTTGCCAACACCCGCCTCGCCCAGCAGCACCGGGTTGTTCTTGGTCCGGCGCGACAACACCTGAATGACACGTTCGATCTCGTTCTGCCGGCCGATCACCGGGTCCAGCTTGCCTTGCCGGGCCAGTTCGGTGAGGTCGCGGCCGAAACTGTCGAGGGCAGGCGTCTTCGATTTGCCCTTGTTGGCAGTGCGTTCGCCGCTGCCGCCGCCGCCGCCGCCGCCGCCTTCGTTCGGATCGGGATTGTGACCCAGCAAGTTCAGTACCTCCTCGCGCACGTCTTCCAGCTTGAGCCCGAGGTTCATGAGGACCTGGGCAGCCACGCCCTCTTGCTCGCGCAAGAGGCCCAGCAGCAGGTGTTCCGTGCCCACGTAGTTATGGTTGAGGTTGCGTGCCTCTTCGATGGAATACTCGATGACCTTCTTGGCGCGCGGGGTCTGGGGCAGCTTGCCCATCGTGACCATGTCGGGCCCCGCCTGGACGATCTTTTCGACCTCGAGACGGATCTTGCGCAGATCGATGTCGAGGTTTTTCAACACATTCGCGGCGACGCCGGAGCCCTCCTTGACCAGGCCAAGGAGGATATGCTCGGTGCCGATGTACTCGTGGTTGAAGCGCTGCGCCTCCTGGTTGGCCAGCTGCATCACCTTGCGCGCCCGGTCGGTAAAACGTTCGTACATGCCAGCCGTCTCCTGAAGGAGTGGTGAGTGGTGAGTGGTGAGTGGTGAGTGAAGACAGACAAGGTTCTTCTTCACTCACCACTCACCACTCACCACTCACCACTTTCTTGAAGGGTTCCGTCGCGTTTTCGCCCAGC